>JAIEQQ010000140.1 GCA_019747615.1 Phycisphaerales bacterium | reverse complement strand
CGATTTCCGCAGCGAGTTCGGCGATCGAAACAAGTCGGTTTGCGCATTCCTCGATGGCCACGCGGCGTATGTCGAACTGCTGCGCGTCAACGTGGCCAGCGACCCCGCCTACGGCTGGGGGATGGGCTCACTCACAAGCAGCCCGACCGCACCCGCGATGCCCTATAGCTTCCGGTTGCCGTAACTGACGAGCGTGACCGCGGTCTTCGCGCGTGACTCACTCGGACATCCACGGTCTTCAAGTTCCTGTACTCCTCCCCCCGCCCGGCCCACGCCGGGCGGTTTTCTTTGGCCCCGCCGCACGTCCCACCGGTACTCAAGCCCCCGCCCGAGGCGGCTCCCAAACCCACCCTCTCCGACGCGCCATTTCTTCCCCAATCCGACCGCAAATCCGCACGCCCGAAGCCATTTTCGCCTATACTCCACCACCCGCTTTTCCCAGCAGATCGCTTCAGATTTTGGCGTACGTTCGGACGGTGAAAACTCCCGTGATTTGGCCCGCGGTTGTCCGGTTGTCGGACGCCCCGTACCGCCGCTCAGATCATCGTTCCTGCTGGGGTGATGCGCGGGCTCTGGAAGGATCCAGCCCTTGTCTGAAATCACCCCCGTCTCATCCGCCGCGGCTGCCTCGTCATCACCCGTCGAGGTTCCGGCCTCCGCCGGTCTGCCCGCCGCCAATGGCCACTCGGCCGCTGGCTCCGTGAACGCCGCGATCGGCTCGACGCAGAGCACTACCGCCGTGAGCACCACCGCTTACGGCGCAGACCAGATCCAAGTCCTCGAAGGGCTTGAAGCCGTCCGCAAGCGCCCGGGCATGTACATCGGTGGCACCGGCATCGGCCCGCTGCATCACCTCATCTACGAAGTCGTTGACAACTCCATCGACGAAGCGATGGCCGGCTACGCCACCACCGTCTGGGTCACCATCGGCGCCGATGGCTCCTGCTCGATCGTTGACGACGGCCGCGGCATCCCCGTCGAGCCCAAGACCGATCCGAACCCGGCGTACAACGGCAAGCCCGCCGTCGAGATCGCGATGACCGTGCTCCACGCCGGCGGCAAGTTCGGCCAGGAGGGCAGCGCGTACAAAGTCTCCGGCGGCCTCCACGGCGTCGGCGTCTCATGCGTCAACGCCCTGAGCCAGTGGCTCGAAGCCGAGATCTACCGCAACGGCAAGATCAACCTCATCGCCTTCGAGCGCGGCAAGACCGCCCGCCCGCTCCGCGTCGTCGGTGATATCCCCGCCGACTCGCCCTTCAAAACCGGCACGAAGGTCACCTTCATGCCCGATCCGGAGATCTTCCCGGACACCACGTTCGACTTCATCACGCTGCAAACGCGCATGCGCGAGCTGGCGTACCTCAACCCCGGCGTCACCATCAAGCTCGTTGATGAACGCGTCGGCAGCGATGGCAAGCTCCGCAGCGAGACCTTCAAGGCCGACGACGGCCTCCCCGAGTACGTCGCGCACCTCATGCAGGGCAAGCAGAGCGTCAGCGAGCCGATCTACGTCCGCAAAGAGGACAAGGCGATGTCGCTGCTGTGCGAAGTGGCGATGCAGTACCACGACGGGTACAACGAGACCGTCCTGAGCTTCGCCAACAACATCAACAACAAAGACGGCGGCACACACGCCCAGGGCTTCAAGCTCGCGCTCACCCGCGCGCTCAACGGCCACGCCAAGAAGTCCGGCATTCTCAAAGAGAACGACCCGACGCCGACGGGCGAAGACCTGCGCGAGGGCCTCATCGCGATCATCAGCGTCAAGCTGCCGAACCCCACGTTCAACAACCAGCCCAAAGAGCGATTGCTGAACCCGGAGATCGAGAAGTTCGTCTCCGACGCAGTGAGCGAGCAACTCCAGATGTGGCTCGAGCAGCACCCAAGCGAAGCCAAGCGCATCTGCCTCAAGGGCATCGTCGCGGCGCAGGCGCGGGAGGCCGCGCGCAAGGCTCGCGAGCTGACGCGTCGTAAGAGCGCGCTGGATAGCGGCAGCATGCCGCACAAGCTCAAGGACTGCCGCACGCGCGATGTCGAGATCAGCGAGATCTACATCGTCGAGGGTGACTCCGCAGGTGGCTCCGCCGGCACGGGTCGCGATGTCAACACGCAGGCCATCCTGCCGCTGCGAGGCAAGATCCTCAACGTCGAGAAGGCGCGCCTGGACAAGGTCTTGGGCTTCGAAGAAATCCGCACGCTCATCAGCGCCCTGCGCTGCGGCATCGGCGAAGAATTCGATCTCGGCAAGCTTCGCTACGGCAAGGTCATCATCATGACCGACGCCGATGTTGACGGCAGCCACATCCGCACCCTTCTGCTCACGTTCTTCTTCCGCCAGATGCCCGAGCTCATCCGGCGTGGCAAGGTCTTCAGCGCGCAGCCGCCGCTCTTCAAGCTGCAGTGGGGCAAGGGCAAGAACGCGCGATTCCAGTATGTCGTCGCGCACGACCAGATGGAAGAAGTGCTGACTGAGCAGGGCCTGAGCCGCGCGGTGCTTGTCGTTCGTGATCTGGAGAAGCTCGACGCCAAGACCATGACCGCGCCGATCTCGCGCCGCATCGAGGGCGACGAGCTCCGCCGCCTCGTCCGCACGCTGCGCCGCATCAGCGAGCTGGCGAAAGTCTCCGAGCTTCGCGGCGTCAAGTTCCCCAGCCTCCTGGCCTCGCGCAGCGAGCCTCGCGCCAAGGACAAAGACGGCCACGTCCATCTCCCCACGCACCGCCTCTCATGGTCCGGTGGTGAGTGCTTCGCCTGGGGCGAGGAAGACGTCGTGGCGCTCAGCGCGAAGTTCGGCCTGCGACTGGCCGACATGGTCACCGAGGTCGCGGCCCCGCAAGCCGCGAGCGCTCCAGCATCACCATCATCGGCGCTCGCAAAGCCCAACGGCGCTGCGGGCGCAACCAGCACCGCGGCCCCCAAGTTCTTCGAGGGCAAGCCCGTCGCGGTCGTTCGCGAGCTGCACGAGAACCGCGAGCTCGACAAACTCTTCGAAGCCCTCGAACGCTTCGGCTTCACCGACCCGATGAGCGCATACCTGTTGAAACGAACACTCGCGGACTCCGGCGAACTCGTGCCAACACGCTTCGCATGGGAGCTGGTGAAGGAGACGCCCACCGACGGCGCAGACGCGACCGACGGCGCCGACGCTCAGAGCGATGCCGAAACAACGGAAGACGACCAGCCCGCCGCGAACGCAAACAACACGACACGCTCGAACACGCCGCTGTCGAAGTTCGTCGAAGCCGAGGGCCTCTCGCAAGTGCTCCCCTCGCTGCAAGACGTCGGCTCCCGCGGCATGACCATCAAGCGCTTCAAGGGTCTCGGCGAAATGAACGCCGAAGAACTCTGGGAAACCACGATGGATCCCGAGCGGCGCACTTTGTTAAGGGTGAACTGGGATGTGGCGGGCGAGGCGGACAAGTTGTTCTCGATCCTCATGGGTGAGGATGTCGAGCAGCGCCGGCGGTTCATTGAGGACCACGCGCTCGAGGTCAAGAACATCGATGTTTGATCGTGATCGTGCTCGCGCTCCTATGGGGGCATCTGTGGGGCAGGCGTCCCGCCTGCCTCTCGCAGACTGTCGGCGACTGGATGTTCAAAGTCCCGCGTGTTGCTTGAACTTGTTCTTCAGCTCGGGCTCATCGTTGCGGATGTAGAGGCGGTTGACCTCGACCCAGCCGACGAGTTCGTAGGGGAGCGATGCGAAGACGCTGTTGAGGGCGGGGTCTTGGCCGCGGGTGTTGTCTTCGATGAGTAGGGCGCGGGGCTTCCAGCGTTCGATGTCAAAGCCCGCGAGGAGTTCGACTTCGCCGCCCTCGACATCGATCACGGCGAAGTCGATCGGGCGCGTGGGGGCTTGTGATTCGAGCAGCGCATCGAGCGAAGTCACCGGCACGGTGATCTCGCGTGACTTCACGCCCTGTTGCTGGAGCAACTGTGTGTGCGACGCGGTGGGTTCGCGATATGAGAACACGCTGCCGGGGCCGTCGCCGGCGAGGTTGAATGTCGTTGTCCCCGTTGCGCCCGCGCGGGCGAGGGCGAAGTTCTCGACGCGGGCGTGCGGGCGGTTGTGCTTGCAGGCGCTGGCGACTTCGGGGAGTGCCTCGATCAAGAGCCCGTCCCAGCCGATGGCGTCAAAGGCGTAGCTGACTGAAAGCGTGACGCCGTCGAACGCGCCGACCTCGATGTAGAAGCCGTCGAGCTGGCCCTCAAAGAGTGCCCAGAGCAGCATGTCCTCGCCATATTGCGAGCGGAAGTGCATCGGCATGCGGGGTTTGCGACCGTGCTCGTTGAGCAGCGTTCGTGCCTCGACCGCGGCGACGTTCTGCGCCAGGCGCGTGACGTTCTGGTTCAGGCGGGCGATCCACTGCTGCGTCCACGCGGCGAACTGCTGGATGTTGGCGGCTTGGGTCATGTGCGGTTCCAGTCTTGGTGATCGCCGTGGGGCTTGGATCGCGGAGGAGCGGAGGGGAGCGGAGAGCGCTCGGGTCGGAGTTGTTCAACGAAGGGAGGGAAGGGATGGAAGGGGGAAGTGAGTATGCAGAATCGCGAGCGAACGGGCTGTTGACGCAGCGACGGGAAAGGCAGCGTATGCGGTGTGAGCTGGGCGATTGGTGCGAGATGCGTCCGCACGGGCGAACTCGTTCGAGCGTCATTCACGGGTGCGAGGTCTGGTGCTGCGGACGAGATCTGCGAGCGCGTCTGCGGAGAAGCGGGCGAGCACATGCGGGGTCGTTCGCTCGAACCACGCCTTGCCGATCGCGCTGTACGCCCCGTGGTCGGCTGGCATTGTCTGCATCGATCGGCACGCGATATGCAGCGATCCTTCGCCGATGGCTCCACGCAGTTTGATGACGATCTCGAAGCTCGAGTTCGATGAGCGGATCAAACGGTAGTCGGATGACCTGATGATCGGGACGCGTGTGATGGTCGGATCGTCTGACGCGGGCGATTCGAGTGTGAAGTCGAACTTGGTGACTTGCTTGAAGCGGAAACGCCAGTACCCGCTCTCGCCCGACATCTCGGCATCAAGGTCGGAGTAGTAAACGAGATCGATCCACTGATCGAGGCGCGACATGTCGATGTCAACCAGCGTGCCGGATGTAAACACCCTGTTGAAGAACTCAACCTGATCGGACATGCGATGCTCCGTGGCGTTCGGTTCACGTCTCACGTCGAACTGGAGAAGCAGCCTGAGGAGGAGCACCCCTTCGGGGTGCGGAAGATTTGAAACGCGCGGATCCGGGGGTGGCGCTCGAAGACTCGCTTCACCCCCGGCTACTGGCTTGCAGCCCTTTGGGCTGAAGGCGGACAGCCGAGTTCACGAAGCAGCTTTACGGTTTGCGTCGAACGTCTCACGTCTCACGTCTTGAGAGTTGCGACTTGCGGCGCTTCGCCGCGTTCACGTCCACTTCGTCTGCTCTTCACCAGCGAAGATTTCGCGGAGCCAATTGACGTACCCCTCGCTCATCGGCGCGTCCGTCGCGGCTTTGATGTTGCTGCGGGCTTGTTTGGCGTTGCGGAAGCCGGGGATCGTCGAGCAGACGTGCGGATGGGCCAGGACCCAGCGGCTGGCGATGCTGGAGAGCGCGCTGGTGCGGTCTTCGGGTGAGAGCTTGTCGAGGTCGAAGCGTTCGCGGACGCGGCGGAGTTTGTCCTTCACGGCGCGGAGCGCGTCAGTGGAGAAGTCCTTGCGGTTGTTGCGGTAGTCGCCGTCTTCGAACTTGGGCGGGTGCTCGGGGTCGAACTTGTCCAGCAGGATGCCCTGATCAAGCGGGCCGAAGGCGACGAAGGTGCAGCCGTGCTGGTCCATGAGTTTCTGAAGAGCGCAGCCGGGGCGGATGAACGGGTCGTAGCGGAGGTTGGCTTTGTTTTGCAGGACGTCGGGCTTGAGGACGGGGATGGCGCGGGTGAAGTCTTCGTCGGTGTAGGCGGATTGACCGATGGCGCGGACCTTGCCTTCTTGCTTGAGCTTGTGCATCTCGGCCGCGGCTTCGTGGAGGTAGTCGTGGGGCTTGTGGTCGTAATCGGGGCCGATGTAGGTGCCGTGGTGAATGTAGTAGAGGTCGATGTAATCGGTGCGGAGGTTGCGGAGGGATTGCTCGCACTGGTAGCGGATGTTGCTGGGGGCCATCGCGTAAGGCGCCGTGCCTTTGAAGTGGCCGACCTTGGTGGCGATGACCTGAGTGGAGCGCGCGACGCCGAGCTTGGCGAGGCACTGCGCGAGCGTGCGTTCGGCGCGCCCGTTGCCGTAGACATCGGCGTTGTCCCAGTGGTTGACGCCGGCGTCGAGGCCGACCTTGATACCAGCGACCATGTCGTCGTCGTTGACGTCGGCCCAGCCGATGGGCTGGCCGGTGGCGGGCGAGAAGTTCGGCCCGCCCATGGTCCAGCAGCCGAAGCCGATTTCAGACACGCGGATGTTCGTCTTACCGATGGGTCGAAGGTTCATAGTTTGAGAGCATAGACGCGCGGCGGCGGTTGTTTGTCGTGTGGTTGGCGTCGGGCCGGAGTCGAGCGTGAGCAGCGGGTGGTGGGGCTGTACGCCGCGAGCGAGTGAGACTGAGTGGCCGGGCGTTCGTGGTGTGATCGGATTTGCGACGGTGATGGTGCGAGAAACGCCGGATTGCGGCGTGGATCTGGTTGACAGCGGAGGTTTTCGGGCCACACTGTGAAGGTCGTTGAGCGGCATTCATGCGGGAACTCTCACCCCGCGGCCGCGCATTACAGGGAGATGATCTATGGCTCGTGGTTCCCTCATTGTTCGTCGCGCGCTGCGCGCGCCGTTGTTCGCTGTCGCTGGCTCCGTGCTCGCCTTCGGCCCGCTGACGGCCCAGGCACAGATCCTGGCTCCGACGCCGTATCAGGGCTTCAGCGCCAGCAGCCCGTTCGCGGCCGTGGGCTTCAGCTCGTTCTTCCTGGAGAACTTTGAGGACGGCGCGTTCAACACGCCATCGGCCACGCCGTCGGCGGGCTGGGTGGTGCCCACGGGCATTTTGGACTCTGTTGACGAGGACGACGGCGTCCTCAACGGCACCGGCGCATCGGGCCGGTCGTACTACAGCGCTGGCACGCAGACCTCGCTGACGATCAACTTCTCGCTGATCAACGGATCGCTGCCGACGCACGCGGGCATCGTGTGGACGGATGTCGGTCAGATCATCGGCGCCGGCGGCTTGGCTCGCGGCGACGTGATCTTCGAGGCCTTCGACGGCGCGAGCGTTTCGATCGGCACGTTCGGGCCGATCCTCCTGGGCGATGGTCTGATCTCGGGCGAGACGTCGGAGGATCGTTTCTTCGGGGCGATCAACCTGGGCGGCATCTCGTCGATCCGCATCAGCATGCCGTCGAGCGTCGATTGGGAGGTCGATCACGTGCAGTATGGTGTGATCATCCCCGCGCCGGGCGCGTTGGCGATGACGCTGGTGGCCGGTGCGATCGCGTCGCGCCGCCGTCGCGACTGATGGTTGATGTACAATGCACGTCAATGTTTGGTAAAGCCCGCGTTCCGCGGGCTTTTCCTTGCGCATTCTTGATGACTAAGAGTTGTGAAAGGCTCGATGCGTCGTGTACAACTAACCGATCGGAGAACGGACAGGTAGGTCCGCCGGTGTTGGCTTGTTCTGCCGCGGGGATGACGCGGCAAGGCCCGATCGCAAGGAGCGCGGCGATGACGAAGACCACCACAGCCCGCTTTCGCACGCTGTTCATCAGTGACTTCCATCTTGGCGCCAGCGAGTCTCGCGCCGATGAGCTGCGGCGGTTCCTGCGGCGGGTGGACTGCGACACCATTTACCTCGTCGGCGACATTCTTGATCTGTGGTGTCTGAAACGCCGCTGGCGCTGGCCCGAGGCCAACAACCGCGTGGTCAATCGTCTGCTGAAGTTCGCCAAGCGCGGCACCCGCGTCGTCTACATCCCCGGCAATCACGACGAGACGCTCCGCAAGTACGACGGCCTCCGCTTCGGTGGCATTGAGATCGCGCTGGAAGCCGAGCACTGTACCGCCGACGGCCGTAAGTACCTCGTCACCCACGGCGACGAGTTTGATCTGGTCGTTCGACACGCTCCCCTGCTCTCGGCCATCGGCGGACACGCCTATGACGGGCTTCTGAAGATCAACCGAAGATTCAACCACATCCGGGCGCTGCTCGGGCTTGAGTATTGGTCGCTCTCGTCGTTCCTCAAGCTGAAGGTAAAATCGGCGTGCAAGTACATGTCGAAGTTTGAGGATGCGGTGATTGCCGAGGCCGAGCGGCGCAAGTTTGATGGCGTGATCTGTGGGCATGTCCACAAAGTGGCCGACGTGCGCTCGAAGATTCACTATCTGAACTGCGGCGAATGGGTCGAGGGCTCGCACGCGGTGGTGGAGCATGACGACGGACGGATGGAAGCGATCGACGCGATGGAGCTGACCAAGCAGCTCGAACAGGCGGAGCGCGAGTCTGAGCGGCAACTGGTGCTCGCCGGCGCGGGCATTGATGACGACATGGCCGACGACTTTGTGATGCCGATGAGGCGTGTGCTGCTGGCGCAGAATGCGTGAGTATGCCTCGCGCGTTGCGGTGGCGGTGGTCGCGAGCCAGAGGGGTCTCACGCTCCAGGCGATTGCTGTGACAACGAGGATCTCGATGTCCCGCCCCCTCCGCCGCGAGGCGCGGCACCTCCCCCGGTAGGGACCGGGGGAGGGTGAAAGGCAAGCCCGCGCCCCACCCCCGCGGGGCGCGGGGGAGAGTGGGATCAGCCGTAGTGTGAGTTGGATCGCACGATCAGTCCTGCCTCATTCAACTCGAAGACTTCCGCCGCGAGGTCGCCGGTCATGCGGCGGTAGACCAGGATGATGCTCTGCAGGCCCACCGCGATGTGCAGCGGGTCAAAACGCAGCGTTGGGTTTCGCTCCAGAGCGCGCCTGAAGTAGTCGCGGACGGCGTCGATGCCGACGATCGAGAGGTCGTCGGTGCCGTTGTACCGCTTGATGAAGGGCGAGGAATGCTCGATGTTCGCGTCGTAGCAGGCCATGATCGCGTCGAGGTCGCGCGCATTCCACGCGCTGTACCAGCGGGCGGCGAACACCGCGGCGGACTCGGGCGTCGGCCTGTGCAGGGGTGTGCTCATGATCGCAGCGTACACGCCCGCAACCGAGTTCGCGATAGCGGTACGATCACTGCAGCAGGCACAATCAGCCGGGCGGGGTGCCCCGTGATTTCGGCTGGGTGTGTATCTGGGAGTGGCCCGATGAATCGAGTTCTGCTCGCACTTGTGATGATGGTGCTGCTGGCCGTGGGCACGGCTGCTTCGTGCGCATCGCGGTCGCGGAGCGATGCTGAGGCCAAGGATGCTTCGGCTCGCTCGCCAGCTCGCATCACGCCCCCCTCGCTCGCCGACACGAAGCCTGTCGATTTCCCTGGTGTTCACAACCTCGTCGCGTTCCACGACGGCTACATCTCCGGCAGCGTGCCCGAGGGCGACGCGGGCTTTGATTCGCTCAAGGCGATGGGCGTCAAGACCATCATCAGCGTTGACGGCGCGACGCCCGAAGTCGCTCGCGCCGAAGCTCGCGGCATGAAGTACATCCACCTGCCGATCGGCTACAGCGGCTTTGATAACGAACGCAAGATGCAACTCATCCGCGCAACGCGCGACGCGATGGCGGTCGGGCCGGTGTACATCCACTGTCATCACGGCAAGCACCGCAGCGCCGGAGCCGCGGCGACCGTCGCGGCGAGTCTCGGCTGGTCAACACCGGAGGCGGGCGTCGCGCGAATGAAGGTCTCGGGCACATCGCCGAGCTACAAGGGCTTGTACGCGTGCGTGACGCGATCGGATATCGTGTCGGCCGAGGAGATCAACGCGGTGAGCGGCGAGTTTCCGTCGGTCTGGAAGACGACGAACTTCGTCAAGGGCATGGTCGAGATCGACGAGACCTTTGACCATCTGCGTGAGATCGAGCGCGCGGGCTGGAAGACGCCGTCGGATCACCCGGACCTTGTGCCCGTCGCGGAGGCGGGTCGATTGGCGGATCACTTCAGAGTGATGGGCACGACCGAGCGCGTGATGTCAGCACCGGCGGACTTCAAGCGGTGGATCGTGCAAAGCGAGCGCGACGCGAAGGCGATCGAGGATCTGCTGCTGGCCAGCGCCGGCAAGACGGAGATCGCCAAGGCGGACGCCGCGAAGCTGTCGGCGTCGTTCAAGCTGATCTCGCAGTCGTGCAAGGACTGCCATGTGAAGTATCGGGATTGATCGCTCGCGGCGATCACGACCCATCATGGTTCACAGTGGGAATGAAAAGTCCGCGAGCCAGAACGGTCTGGGTCGCGGACTTTGATCTTGTCAGGGGTATGCAGGCGCCGCGCTTCGGATGCCCGACTCAGCGGCGGCGCGAACGCATGAGTGCGCCGACAGCGAGGATCACCGCCGTTGCAGGACCGGGGATCTCGGTGACGCGCAGGTCGACGGCGTTGGTTCCGTTGTTCACCTGGAACTCGATGAAGCCCGAGACGCGAACGGCTTCGCCCGGGAGCGCGACGTAGCCGAAGCCCGCGCCGGGGAACGCGAGGTTGGCGACGCCCGCGCCGTTGACGCCGGCGCCGCCGAAGTTCATGTTCTGCTGCGGCAAGACCGCGGCGTTCGTCAGCAGCGAGGTGTAGTTGATCTGGGCGTCGAACTGTCCGAACGAGCCGACCGGGATGTTGTACGCCAGCGCGTAGAAGCCGGGCAGGCTGGTGATCTGGTAGCCAACGCCACCAAGGCCCGCGGCGACGCCGACGTAATCAACCTGGAAGTTGATGCGCAGCGATGCACGCGGCAGGGCGTTGCCGGGATCGCTCTGGCCGAAGAACGTTGTCTGCGGGATGTTGATCGCGACGGCCTGCGGCGTCAGGGGCCCCGGGAGCGGGGCGTTGACGAGTGAGTAGGTGATAGCGGTGAAGCCGGAGTTGGTGTTGCCAGCGAGCCCAGGGTTGTCAATGAAGAGGCCGGAGGTGGCGAAGTTGGGGGCGAGCCACTGGCCGCCCGCCGCGGGGCCCCAGGTCTGGGTGGGGGCGAGCGTGGCGTCGCGCCGGTACTCGATGTTTGCGAGGGTTGTCGGGACGTTGATGAACGCCTGACCGAACGAGACGCTGGCGGACAAGCCGACAGCACCAGTCAAAACGAGAGCGCGCACAGTTTGCATGTGTCTTCCTCCTGAGCTTGCGACTCGTTCCGCAGAGAGATGCGGGGGGCACGAGAGGCTTGAGCTTCGGACGAGACTACAGCATTGCTGAGCGATGTCAAATAAAAACTGGTCTGCGATCTGGGGATCGGCGTTCTTCGCGGCGTGTTTGATGGATGTTCGTATTCCAACGAGCCGCGAGTCTCAGGTCTGGACCGCGGCCTGCACTGCGCGGAATCGGGCGACGTGGCCTTGTCGGATCGTTACCCACGCGTGGCGGGAAGCACAACCTCTGGATTGTCAAGGTCTGGAATCATCCGACGCATACACGTACTCCTCTTTCATATCACCCGATCCTCCTTCGCAATCCCAAACGCCGGAGCAAGGTTCACCTGCACCAGCTTCTCGCTCTGGACCTTCTTCGCCGTCTCGGGGTCGACGTAGTCGCTGTGGCAGGAGGCCTTGTCGCCGGGCTTCTCGATGCCCACGGCCTTCTTGGTCTTGCTTGCGAGCTTGTGGATTTCGTCGGGGGAGAGGACGCCGCGTTTGGCGAGGATTTCTTGTTGTTCGGGGGTGAGCGCGGCGGACTTGATGGCGGCACCGGGGGTCATGCCGTCTTTGCCGCCCATGCGTTCGAAGCCTTCGGCCTTGCCGCTGACGAACTCGACGATTTCTTTGCTGATGCGGACGCTGCACCAATCGTGGCCGCACATAGCGCAGAAGTCGGTGTCGACGTCGAGGTCTTCGTCGTGATAGGCGCGGGCGGTGTCGGGGTCGAAGCTGAGCTCGAAGTGCTTCTCCCAGTTCAGCGCGGCGCGGGCCTTGGTGAGCTCGTCGTCGCGGTCGCGCGTGCCGGGGATGCCGAGCGCGACGTCCGCGGCGTGGGCCGCGATCTTGTAGGCGATGCAGCCTTGCTTGACGTCGTCCTTTTTGGGCAGGCCGAGGTGTTCCTTGGGCGTGACGTAGCAGAGCATCGCGGCGCCGTGGTAGGCCATGCTGGTGGCGCCGATGCAGGAGGTGATGTGGTCGTAGCCGGGGAACATGTCGGTGACGAGCGGGCCCAGGACGTAGAAGGGCGCGCCGTGGCAGATGGTGCGCTGGACCTTGGCGTTCCATTCGATCTGGTCAAAGGGGACGTGGCCGGGGCCTTCGATCATGACTTGGACGCCGCGGCGCCAGGCACGCTCGGTGAGTTCGCCGAGGGTTTCGAGTTCGGCGATCTGCGCGGCGTCGGTCGCGTCGGCGAGGCCGCCGGGGCGCAGGCCGTCACCGATTGAGAAGGTGACGTCGTACTGACGGAGGATGTCGCAGATGGCGTCCCACTGCGTGTACATGATGTTTTCCTGGTGGTGGACGAGCATCCACTTGGCCAGGAGGGAGCCGCCGCGGGAGACGATGCCGATGAGGCGGTTCTTGACGTGCTTCAGGTGTGCGCGGCGGACGCCGGCGTGAATGGTGAAGTAGTCCACGCCTTGCTTGGCCTGGTGATGGAGCGAGGCCTCGATGGTGGGCCAATCGAGGTCTTCGATCTTCTTGCCGATGATCATCGAGTAAATCGGCACGGTGCCGATGGGCACGGTGGCGTTCTGAACAATTGCATTTCGGCAATCATCAATATTACCACCGGTACTCAAATCCATCACAGTATCAGCACCCCAGCGCTCGGCCCATTGTAACTTCTCGACTTCTTCATGAGTTCCGCTGGAGATTGGGCTAGCGCCCATGTTGGCGTTGACTTTGGTTTTGCTGGCGCGGCCGATGGCCATCGGGTCGAGCTTATATGAGAGGTGGTTGATGTTGGCGGGGATGACGAGGCGGCCGGCGGCGATTTCGTCGCGGACGGCTTCCGGGCCTTTGCCGTTGCTGAGGATGCCGAAGTGTGGTTCGCGCTCGGCGACGCGGCGCATTTGCGGGGTGATGATGCCCAGGCGGGCGAACTCGAGCTGGGTGATGGGGGTGAAGGCGCGCGGGTAGGAGACGCTGAGGCGGTCGCCGCGGGCGGTGAGGAACTCGACTTTCTTGGAGGCGTCGGTCTTGCAGCAGGAGCAGGCGGAGGTGCCGCGCTCGCCGTCGTTGGCGGGGGCGACTTCAGTGGTGGGGACGTGGGGGTTGCCGCTGGCGACGCGGCCCATCCATTCGAAGTTGTCGGGGGTGCTTGGCGCGTCGAGTTTGGTGACGGACCAGCCGTCGGGGAGGAAGTCCCAGGCGGTCTTGGTGGAGGGCGCGGGCATGCCGGGGGTGTTGGGGCTGGAGAACATCAGCGGCCCGCCGAGGTCCGGGGCGTTGGCGAAGGAGCCGGGCGTGGTGACGTTGCGGGTGTTGCCGGGGTTGTGGGCGCCGTGCATCGGGAGCGGGTAGGTGGCGAGAGCTTCGAAAGATTTGGGTTTGCCGCAGCCGCAGTTGGGCTTGGAGCAGGTGGCGGGGGAGGCGGTGTCGTTGGGGTTGGTGGGGGTCATGGGGGGCTCGGGAGTGGAGAAAATGGCAAAGAGCAAATGGGCAGATGGCAAATGAGAGGGGATCGAGGGATCAGGGGATCGAGGGAAGCGGCACAATCTCAAATCTCAAATCTCAAATCTCAAATCTCAAATCTCAAATCTCAAATCTCAAAAAGGCTGAACGCTCACGCCGGTTCACCCTCGACTTGCCAGTCCATCACGCCGAGTTCGGGCGTGCCGTGGGCGAAGGCCGGGGCGTTGAGGCGGCGGAGGATGTTGATGCACTGGGCGCGGTGGTGATGGCCGTGGGTGGTGACGTGGGTGAGCGCGCCGCCGAGGGTGAGAGTGAATGTGCCCTTGGGGAACGTGAGCGTGACGGCTTGGTTGAGGCCTCGGGCGCGAGCGCGATCGGCGACGCCGGTGAGGTCCGCCGCGGCTTCGTTCAGGAGGGAGACGAGCTGCGGGAGTTCGTGGCGGGCGATGGGGGGTTTGGGGCCTTGGGTGGCCGGGCCGCCCCATGTCCAGGTGCTGCCGGCGGGGATCTCGATGCTGGGGCGGAGGGTGCGGCCGTCGATGCGGTCGGCCCATCGGCGCATGGCGCCGATGGTGTGGGTGAGCGCGTCGTGGAGGGAGCCGAGGCCGATCTCGAAGCGCTGGTGAAACTGGTCTGGGGTCAGGGGCGCGCAGAAGTCGAGCACTTGGCGCGTGGCCCAGAGGTTGTGCTTGAGGAGGATGTCGAGCGGGTCCGCCGTGAGGGCGTGGGTGGTGGTCATGTCGCTTTCCCTCCGCCGGTATGAGCCGGATCAGGTTCGACGGGTGCATCTCAGCGGTGCAAGATTGCGCCGCGCCCCGAAGCGTGGGATGATAGCGCACATGGAGGCATGCCCTGTTGGCGTCAGCCACGGCAATCGCGACGTCGCTACTATACGACGTCGAGCGATTACTTGGCATACTATGCCTTGAAGTATACGATGGAGGTGCTATACTGAACAAATGAGCGACGACAAACCGCCTCTTGGTGACCCACAATCGATCTCCAACCGAGTCGGACAAGTGTTCCATCCGTCAGCGCCGGTGGACGTGCTCGACTTTTTCACCGGTCGTGTTCCCCAGTACCGGCAACTGCTTGACACACTCGGCGAGCGAGGTCGACACGCGATCGTTTACGGCGAACGCGCTGTCGGAAAGACGTCTTTGGTCTCGATTCTAAAGCCGCTCGTTCAAGCGATGAATATGCCCCACTTTGTTCATCGTGCCGGGTGCGGCACGAAGGAGACTTTTGCATCGTTGTGGCGCGTATCGTTGCGCAACACCGTCATCTCCCAGTCCGCCGTCGTTCCTGTGTTGCTCCATACCGAAGCAAAGACTATTCATGAATCGGCAGACCGTCTCGGTTGCTTGCCCGAGAATCCAACTCCAGTCGATGTCAGCCAATGTCTAGTTAATGTACCCGGGTCCGTGTACATTTTCGACGAGTTCGATCGATTGCATCGGAACGAACGGCGACTATTTGCAGATTTGCTAAAGATGCTCTCGGATCAGCTCATAGATACAACTTTGATCTTGGTCGGTGTTGCAGATACAGTAGATGATCTTGTAAGTGATCATCGATCAATCACGCGAGCGGTCGCTCAAGTGAGAGTTCCGCGGATGAATCCGTCGGAGATCAGAGAGATTCTTGAGCGCGGCGAAAAAGCACTGGGCGTTGTGTTCTCCGATGATGCAAAGGTGCGAATACAGTCAATGGCACAAGGATTGCCGCACTATGCGCATTTGTTGGGAAAGCATGGAGTTCGAGAGGCAACAAAAAGTGGTCGCCTCGACATCAGGGTCGAGGATATTGTCGTTGCCGAGCGGACCGCGCTTGCCGAAGTTGACCAGGCTGCCATGTCAATCTACTTGAAGGCAACCCAAAGCGCGCGTAAAGATGCAATTTTTCAGCATGTTTTGCTAGCTTGCGCGTTGGCACCGAAGGACGAGCTCGGCTTCTTCAGGCCTGCCGCGATCGCCAATCCCCTTTCAGTCATCCGCGGGAATAAGGACGTTGAGTTCAGCACCTTTATGCGTCATCTCGCGGAGTTTGTGAAGAAAACTCGTGGCCCAATTCTCCAGCGATCGGGGCCCCAGCGAAACTACAAATATCGGTTCCTCGATCCGTTGCTCCCGCCTTTGGCAATCTTGAAGGGACTAGAAAAATCACTGTTGACAGAGCGGCAGTTAACTATCCTTACGGCGGACCCCGGCGATGTGGGACCTCTTTTTACGCGCAGTGCTTCAACGCCTCTCTAGCCGTGAAGGTGTCACTGGGTATGCTCGGGTGATGGAACAAGAAAGTTGCGACGCAAGCGTCGTTGGTTCGCCCTCAGTCTGCTGCCGTACGAGTTGGAGGCTGTAGTTCGTGCTAGTACACGATGTTCGCCAGCGGGTGCGCGGCGGCGGGGATCGTGCTGAGGTCGCCGGTGGCGGCGGCGTTTGCGTTGACGATGGGGCCGAAGCGGTTGGCAGTGGAGATCGCGAACGCCGCGGCGGGGGTTGCGCCGGATTGGATGGAGCGGTTGCTCGTGATGAGGTTGCGCTGGGCCTCGGGGCCGTCGCAGGAGATCGCGGCGACGCCGCAGCGGATGAAGGTGTTGCCTTCGATGATGTTGGTCTTGCCGGACTGGGAGAAGTCGCGCCAGACTTCGACGCCGAAGTTGAAGACTTCGGAGAAGCTGCAGTTGCGGAGGGTGGAGTTGGCGCGAATGAAGGCGCCGTTGAAGCCGTTCCAGATCTCGATGCCGGTGGCGAGGGAGCCGTCGAGGTCGAGGCCGGTGCCGCAGTTGTTGGCGCTGGACTCGCTGAGGCGCGAGTTCACCAGTGAGTAGCCGCCGCCGCAGTTGTTGATGCCGCACTCGGTGATGTTGGATTCGTAGGCGATCATGGCGGTGCCGCAATCGACCATGCGGCAGCGCGACACGATGGCCTGCCAGATGTACATGCCGGTGCCGCACTCGCGGATGGAGAGGCCCTCGTAGCGTTGGCCGACGCTGGAGTCCGCGGCGTCGATGCCGTTGTTGTCGAAGTTCTCGATGAGGCCGTTGAGGACGGCGATGTTGCGGATCTGGTCGGGGCCGGGGTCGGAACTGGCGCGGATGGCGTGGAGGGAGCCGTCAACGCCGCGGACGGCGAAGCCGTTGAGGTCGAGGGTGACGTTGGAGGAGTTGATGAGGATTCCGGACATGCCAGAGGGGACGTTGAGGTTGGCCGAGAGGAAGTAGGAGCCGGGCTGCGAGATCACGTGCATCGCGCTGGCGTTTCCGGCGAGCGTGCGCACGTCCGTGCGCGGCTCGATCTGATCGAGCGTTTTGCCGGTGGATGTGATGGGGCCGACGGGGGGCGTGAGCGGCCCGCCGCGGGCGACGCTTGCGATGGCGGCGACACCGACGAGGCCGGCGGCACCGAGTAAGACGCGACGATCGATGTTGTCCATGGTCAGGCTCCTCTGCCGGAGTATACCGAACGTGGAGGAAATGCCATGGGAAAAGGGGTATTTGGGGAAGATTCAGGGGGGAGAGGCGGTGGGGAATTGGGGGGTGGCTATGGGGTCGCTCAGCGTTGCGGTGGAAGGAAGCCGTGACCAGGTTGCTGTCTGGTTGTGAAAGTCAATCAAGAGCGCGGGCACGGCACGTGGTCTGCGGCCCGCATGGTTGTGGCAGGATGCTCAAGGGCGTTGCGAAACTGGTGACAGAATGCGCGCTCAGTACGTGTAGTTGACGTGCGGGTTGTTGTTGCTGACGACGTTGTTGGCGTTGACGAGTGAGCCGAAGACGTTGCCGCTGGCGACATTGAAGTGATCGCCGCCCAATGGCCCGTTGAGCCTGGAGGTATTGCGGAGGAGGATGTTGCCGTTGCCCGCAATCTGGTAGCCGACGACAGTATTGTTGTGGGCCGTGCAGCTCTCGATGTGCACGCCTTGTGCCCCGCTTTCGACGGAGAAGCCGACCTGAGAGCTGGAGGAGACGCTCTGCACGATCCCCCGCCACGGCAGGAGGCGATCGAGATGCCCGCCAGGCCGCTGCGGCGGAAGGTTGAACGTTCGACGCGGAAGCAGCCCGCGGGGCCCTGACGGACTTGGACGGCGTCAAAGCGGAAGCCGTGCCCGGAGTTGGAAGAGAACTGGCACTCGCTGACGGTGCACTCCTTGGCATTGGGGGCGACGGTGAGGCCGTTGCCAGTGTTGTTCTGGAACGTGCAGCCGCGGGCTTGCACGTCGATCGTGGCGTTGATGAGAGCGCCGCCACCCGAGTTGTTCTCGAATGAGCATTCGTTGAAGCTCAGGCTGCCACTGATGCCGGGAGGCATGATGACTGAGGCACCAGGCCCGCCAGTGTTGTTTTGAATAACTTCATGCGAAACGGTGATGACCATGACGCCCGTTCCGGTGGGGGCGAACTTCAGTCCGCCCTGAGCGTTGCCGATACTGCGGCAACGACTTGACGTGTATGAGACGAGACTGTTGGTGATTTGGTGAAAAACAAAGCTGGAAGGGCTCGGGCCGAAGCTAAAGGAACAATCGGAAACAGCGATATCGACGGTTGAGTTCTGCCAGTTGCCACCGATATTCAGGCCGCCGCCGGAGCAGTTCGCGACGTCCGTGTCATTGAGCTTGAGCTGACATGCAGTTGCGGAGAGTGTGGGGAGAAGAGCGACACCTGCCCCAGTGTTGCCGGAAGAGATCACGCTTCGCTTGATGCACGTGATGGAGCCGCCGCTGGCACTTGGCGCAAAGCGGATGCCGTCACCGCCGTTGTTGCTGCAGAGGCACGAGGGGTCCCACATGTAACGGGCGTTGGTGAGTGTGGCGTCGCAGAGGATGCCGTGGCGCGAGTTGCCGATGCTGCGGCAGTTGCTCAACATGATGTTGTCGCTGGTGCCGTTACGGGTGCCGCCGATGGAGATGCCGTCGCGGCAGGAGGAGATCAGGATGTCCTCGAGTTCAAAGAACGTCGGCCCTGCGTTCGTGGTCGGGGCGAGGCGAATGCCGTCGCCGACGCAAAGACCGATCAGGATCGCGATGATCGAGAGGATCGGGCCGGTGAGTGGCCCGCCGTTGATGCCGGTGCCTCCCCAGTTCAGGATGACGCCGCTGGAGATCCGGACGGTGCTCGTGAGCGAGTTGCTGATCTCAATACCGTTGAGCGAGCCAGAGCCGCCTCGCAGGGCATAGCCATTGAGATCAATGGTGACCAGGCCGGGCACAAGCGGACCGATGAGGATGCCGTGCTTGCCGGAGGATCCGATCACGTCCTGCTTGAGCACGTAGTTTCCCGGGGTTGTGATCTTGAAGACGCTCGTGCTGTCGCCCGGGGTGTTGACCGAGTTGATCTCAATCCGCGGCTCTGGACCCGGCGTCGAGGTGATGGGGCCGGACGGCGGGCTCAGCGGGCCGGCATGCGAGAGTTTGGCGAGAGCCGCGACACCAGCGATGCCAGCGACACCAAGCAATACGCGACGATCAAGGTCTTGTTGTTCCACGAGTGTGCTCCAGTCACCCCTTTGGACAGAATCTACCGAGGGCTCGTGGCGTGTCAAGGGGGAAAACGGCTGGCGGTTCAATCTCCCGTCATGACTCACAACGCCTGTAAGGCCCCCCGCAACTCTGGGAACTGAAACGTGAATCCTTCACGCAGCAGGCGAGCGGGGAGCGCACGCCCGATTTGGGGACAAGGGTCATGCAACCTGTCGCCCGCTCAGCGTGAGTGTGTTCTAGAAGATGATGCTGGCCAGCGGGTTGGTCGCGGTCGCGGCACTCCCGCCGGCGACCGTTGGGACTGCGGCCCCGATGGGCGCGGAGATGGAGGTGGTGTTGCCGGACAGGAAGCAGCGGACAACGACGTTCCCCGGACCCTGCGCCAGCGAGATGCCGGTGGCGTGGCGCGTGATCGTGCAGTCGCGGATCTCTGTGCCGCCGGTGTTTGAAGATGTCGAAGAGATGCCGAACGCGCCGTTGAAATCGACGTGGCAGTTGCTGACGCGGGTGAGGGCGTCGAATCGGATTGCGCCGTTGTTGTTGGCGAGGTGGCAGCGGTCGATCATGGCGGGGCCGATGATGTCGATTCCTACGCCGCTGTTTTCGTTGACGGTGCAGTCGACGATCGTGGAGTCGAACGAATCGACCTTGACGCCGGGCCCGCCGGTGGTGCCGTGGACGCTTGAGCGTTCGAGGCGGAGGCGCTGACCGGCGCGGAGGCCGAAGCTGGTTGAGCGGCTGATCGAGCACTCAGAGACGAGGCAGCGTGCGCCGAGGTCAACGCCGGTGGCGCAGTTGGTCACCACGCAGCGGGAGACGAGCGACTCGGCACCGGTCGTGATGCCGGTGCCGCCGGGTGCAGCATTGACGCGACAGTCGCGCACCAGCGAGCGTGCGCCGACTTGGATGCCGTAGAGGCTGGAGACGGAGTGGACGACAAACTCGCTGACGACTGCGCCGTCGCCGAGCGAGAGGGCGGCGCGACCGCTGAGGAACTCGCCGCCGATGACGGTGCAGTTTGCGCCGAGCAGGATGCCCGCGGTCTGTGCGCCCGAGTCTCGGCTGCGAGCCCGGACGCGCCGGAGCGTGCAGCGCTGCGCCAGGTTGTTGCCCGCGGCCTGAATCACCACGCGCCCGACATTGATGATGAGGTCCTCGAGGACCGCGTCGGAGTACACGGTGGTGCCATCGGAGCCGAAGCGAACGCCGTCGGTCGCGAAGAACTCGCTGTTCCGAAGCGAGCCGTTGCGAATCGTGACGCGGTCGGCGTTGATGGTGATGCATGCGGACCCGGAGCCGCCGAGCGAGAAGCCGTTCAAGTCGATGGTGACATCGCTGGCGTTGACGACGATCGACGATTTGTCACCGGTCATGAAGTAGCTGCCGCGTTCGGTGATGGTCACGTCGAAGCCCGCGGGCAGCGGTGTTCGCGGCTCGGCACCCCGCGCGGCGCGGTCGGCGACCTGCTCCAGCGTGATGCCCGTCGGGTCGATCGGCCCAGGTGGTGGTTCGAGCGGGCCCGCCTGTGAGAGCTTGCTCAGGGCGGCGACGCCGACCAGACCCGCGGCACCCAGCAACATACGCCGATCGATCGTGTCCATGCACAAACTCCTTCTGTTAGGAGTGTACGGAAGGCGTGGAAACGGCCATGTGAAAGCGGCGAATTAGCGGATATTTCAGGGTATCGGGGTGGATGTCGTGACCGGGTTGAGCGGCTGCGCGGCCGAGCGCCGGGTGAGGCGGCGCATGGCCCAGATCATTCCGATAATCGCCGCAACGGGGATGGCGAGCACGGTCAGGATCGCGAGCGGCTCGCCGCTGCGGAGGCGATCGGAGAAGGGGCGGGAGTTGGGTAAGGGGGGCGAGGGCGTGTCGGTCCAGCCTTGCCAGAAGTTGGGGTCGGTGTCGGGGTGTTGGCCGGTGGAGAACTTGTCTTCCATATAGGCCCAGCGCTTCAGGGTGGACTCGTCGGCGGCGACGCGGGCTCGGGCGAAGTAGTCGCGGGCGTCGTCGAGCTGTTGACCGATGATGGCCGGTGCGCGTGATGAGTTCGGGCCTGAGAAGTCGTCG
>JAIEQQ010000565.1 GCA_019747615.1 Phycisphaerales bacterium | reverse complement strand
CTCTTATTTGCTATTTGCAAATTTGCAAATTTGCCATTTTCCCCCCCACCCCATCCATGGCACAGAACGCCCCGCAACCCCAGGGGCGCGGCCCATCCGGGGTCCCGGACGCCCCGCACCCCCAGGAGCGCGGCCCATCCATGGCATGGCGCGGCCCATACCCCCAGGGGCGCGGGGCATCCGTGGCATGGCGCGGCCCGTACCCCCAGGGGCGCGGCGCATCCAAGGCATGGCGCGTCCCGTACCCCCAGGGGCGCGGGCCATCCATGGCATGGCGCGGCCCGTACCCCCAGGGGCACGGGGCGTACCCCGGACCTTTTTTGGCATTCCCGCCCATATTGGACCCACCCGAGCCCCCAAAGCTCGCAGCCGACGACGCGAGAACTGCGCCAATCCCGGCGTGAAAGAACGCGATCCAGCCGTCATCGGACTCGATCCCAGCCGCCCCCGCGAGCCTCCCCGCTCCGGAGGGGTGGCGGGGTGTAGCCACGGGTGAAGCCCGCGCCTCGCGGGCGCAACCCGTGGAAAGGACACCGCTCGCGCGGGACTGCCCCGGAGGGGCAGAGGAGGAGTAGACGGCGACCTACCCGTTCCCGAGCCCGTAGTACGTGCGGATGGTTCTGGTCAGCTCTTCTTCAAGATCGTTCATTTCCTTGAAGCGAATTTGCGACACGCCCTTGAGGTTGAAACCTACGTCCTTGTCAACCTGCTCCTTGTCCGTGTCACGCACGATGAGGACGAAGTTGTCCTGCGCCGCTCGTCTTCCACGGTTGAGGCCCATCAGGTAGCCGACCTCGTGGTACACGTTCTTATTGCCCCAGGTCAGGTCGGCGATAAGCAAGCCCGAGTCTTCAATGGCCTTGAGGATTTCGTCGGTGATCGTGTACGAGTGGCCTTTGTTCAACTGGTCGATGCGCAACTCTTCGAGCTTGATCTTCGGCTGGCAGTCCTTGTTGATCTGCTCGACGGCCTTCTTGATGGTCTTGTAGGTCGCGGTGGTCTTGTCCCCGAACTGCATGGAGATGAAGATGGTCCGCTGGCGCGCGGTGTGGACCCGCTCGAAGATCTCGATGAGTGCTTGGGCGTTGGTCTCCTTCATCGCCGCGAGGTGGTTGCCCTTAACCCAGTGCTGGAATGGCTTGAGCCGCCCGTCCTTGGCGTCGGTGAGGCAGAAGTAGACGAAGGCGTGGAACAGGCCGATGCAGTGGTTAGTCTTGAGGTCTTCGTCGGCGTTGTAGATGCTTTGGACCTTCGTAAAACAGGCCTGCACGTCCGGCAGTTCCTTCTCCGAGGCCTTGATCGCCTTCTTCTCGATGAGTAACTTGAACAAGTCCACCAGCGCCGTGCGCGGGTGCTTGAGCACATCCTTGAGTGCGGGTACGGCGGCGGGCTCAATACTGGGCTTGGCCTTGCGAGCGAGCAGGAAGGGCCAACCGAAGCTCGGCGAGTCCCGGAGCATGTCATCCGGGAACAGGTCGACATCATCAAGCACGATCCTGTAGTTCTCCTCGAAAGTCAGCGGAATGCTCTTGGAGTTGATGTTGTGGAAGATCGTCTTGCTGCTCCGCGTGTCGTCGGCCCCGGTGCCGAACAGGATCACGCAGAACGGGGCCACGATGCCCTTGAACTCCGTGCCCTTGTCGGCGGCGCTCAGGCGGTGATTGCCGTCGATGCGGAAGAGTGGGGATGGCTTGACGCTTTCGAGTTTCTTGGGGATCACGAGAGACCCGAGTTTCAGCTTCGTCGCGGCGCGGGCGTCCTCACGGCCTTGGTATGAAATGTCCTTTACCGATACACTTATGCCGTCCACGTTCGATTTGAACTTCTTGCCCGTGAGCACAAGCGCGATGGGATCAAGCCCCGATTCCGCGCCCTTCTTGTCGAAGTCGTAGCGCAGGACACAGGACAGGATGACCTCCGGAAAGAACAAGTCTTGCTTGTTGCGCAGGAAACGGATGACCGTTTCGCTGTGCTCCTTCATCAGATCGCGCTGGTACGTCATGTCCGCGTGCGAGATGCGGGCGAGTTCGCCCATCGTGGCATAGCCACGGATGCACACAAAGCCGCCGAGCGATTGTTCGAGTTGTCCGCGAAGAATCATGTGCCGCTCCGTGAGGTGCATGGGGCCGTCATTGCTGTTCCTTCGTCCACGTCATTTCTCCGGTGAGCACCGCATTGCTCTTTCCGAAGCCGATCCATCGCCCGCGTGCGGTGCGACCGTCCGGGTCGAGCTTCAGTTGAAATGCGCCGTAGTAGCTGGAGTCGCCGTGACGAACATCGAACCATGTGCCCGTGATGATGTCCTGCTTGAACGTCGCCCGACATCGAATCTTGGCGCCAGCGGGATCGACCGCCTTGCCTGTGAGCTTCCTTCCGAAGTGAACAACATCAAAGGACCCGCCGCCAGGAGCCACAGACGAATCAGGTGGCATGGTGAAGGCGTCTCGCCAACGGCCATACATTCGGCCCCGCTTCAAATGCACCTTCGAAAGCAGTCCAGCGACGAAATCACGAGCTTCCTCAGGGAAGACAGCGGCAAGCAAAGCGACGGCACCAACAGCAAGGCTCACGACACTAATCCACTGCCATACGTCCATGGTCATCTCCTAACGGGAAGTTGCAACTGGCCCCAGTAGTTCTTCCTCGAACCGGCGTTTGGCGTCGTCCCAGAGTTGGGCGGCGTCTTCGCGCAGGCGGCGGGCGGCGTCGCGGCGGCGGGAGACTTCGGCGGCGATCTTCTTCTGTGTGGCGGGGTCGGGGACGGGGGTGGGCTGCGGGAGATACTCGTCCAGCTTCAGGTTTCTAATCCCGTGGGTCTGGGCTTGCATGCTCTCGGTCAGGCCGCAACGGTTCACAAGGCCGAGGAACGCCCACAGATAGACCGGCAGCACCTCGCCGGTTGGCCGGAGACGCATCACGAAGTTTGTGAAGGACAGTTGGCGGTCTTTCAGGTGTTCCGGCTCGATCATCGCCACGCGCCCGACGGGTTGCAGTGGACCGCCGCCGGACTTTTCGAGAACCAAGTCGCCCGCTTGGAGAGACCGGGACTCGAAACTCTGGCGTTCGAGGTATCGGAAGCGGACGCGGTCGTTGTCGAGAATCAGGTTTTCCGTGTCGTCAAACTCCGTGGCCCGGATGACGAGGGCCTTGACGTAGTCGGCGTCGGCCTCTCGCTCATCTTCTGCAACACCCCAGTCGCCGCTGACGGGCTCGCCGACAAGCGAGGCGAGCGGAACGGTCTTGAACGTGCCCGTCTCGATCATCTTGCGGAGTTTGCGGGTTCGGGGCGCAAAGCGGTGCGGGTCAAGCCGCCGCTCGCTCATGGTTTCAGCGAGTCGAACGCCCCAGCATTGACGCAGGGCGTCGTTGGGCGGGGGCAGGGTGAGGCCCAAGGCTTCGAGTACGAAGGCGTCGAGGCCGCCGAGGAGGGATTCGGCGTCCTCCAGTTTCCGCCGGCGCGCCGCGCGGGCGGCGTCGAGGGCCGCGACAAGTCGGGCCTGAACTTCACGCGGGGGGCGGGCAATCAGGATCGGGCTGATGCCCGCGATTTGCAGTTGCTTCTGCGCGGCACCCGTCATGCTGCGAATCAGCTGCGCCTTTCCCCAACGGCTGAGTAGGAACGCCTCAAGGTAGCGGCTGTCCACCTCATCGGTATTTGGCAACAGGCGAAGCGAATGCGAGGAGACGATGTACTCGCGTGGCAGGGCAGGAACGCGGGATGTCGCCCCAGCGTTGGCACCAGTGCGCGTTACAAGAATGTCGCCCTCTTGAATGAAGGAGTCTGCCGCGCCGCCAAGCTTGCTTCGATCCACGTACACGAAGTCGATAAGATCAATCTCCCCGTCAGTAGTGTTTGCCGCGCGGAGAAGCGGCACAGCATTGTCGGGCGTGTCCGCATACTCGCGGATGAACTCGCTAGGCTGGATGATCCGGCGGGTAAGCGCGGCCAACGTCTTGGTTTCGTACCGGCGCGGGAACTGCGACCCGCCGGGTAGGTCTTCGTTGGGCGTGTAGAACTCGGCATCGATACGGCCAGTGATTTTGCCCCGCCGCGTTGCGAATCCGCGGCGACCATCGGCGGGGCTTAGACGAAAAAAGGTTCGGGCTTCTTCTCAAAGGCCCGGTACTGTCCCAGCACGCCCGTCTTCTCAATCACCCGGCGGGTCTTCTCCTGCCATTCCTCTTCGCCCGTGCCCGCCTTGGCCGCCTTCTCGAAGGCCACTTCGACATCGAACAAATCCGTCGCGTGGACCTCGACTTTCCGGCGTCCGTTCTCGCTCTTGACGCTCACGCGGGCGGTCTTGCGGCCTGTGGCGTCGTAGCCGATGTTCGCCGGGGCGGCCATGAAGATCGCTTCGTCATCGTCGGGCTGCTCATCCTCCGCCCGCTTGCGGACAAAGACCACGCTCGCCTTGACCCCCGCCCCCGCGTGCTGGAACGCCTCTTGCGGCAGACTGACCACGGCCAGCAGTTGGAACCGCTGGAGGAGCCAGTCTCGCACGCCCTGCAAACTGGAGTTGGTGAGGATGCCATCGGGAAGCACGATCGCCGCCCGGCCCGTGCCGGGTTTTAAGAACTGCCAGACGCGTTCGCAGAAAAGGATTTCGGTCTTGATGCTCGTCTTCTTCTTCACCGCTTTCTTGCCTGATTTGTAGTCACTGAGCATCCGGTCTGTGTTCTCGTCGGGAAGGCCCGCGAGGTCGCTGCGCTCGAGCAGTTCCCAACCTTCCATGTACGCCTTGCCCTTCTCGCTTTCCTTTACCATCGCGCCGAAGGGTGGGTTGGTCAGGATCAGGTCGAAGACGTTGGGCTTGAGCTTGCTGTTGGACTCCTTGAGCACGTGGAACTTGTCCAGCGCATCGGCCCCAGCGACGTTGGTGTGCCCATCGTCGTGGAGGATCATGTTCATCTTCGCCACCCGGCTGATCTCGTCGTTGATCTCGATGCCGAAAAGTCGGCGCTCGGCAAAATCGTGCCAGTAGCGATAGAGCTCGTTCGAGCCAGCTTCGTGAAACTCCAAGCCCTTGTGGCGGATGTAGTCAAGGGCGTAGAGGAGGAACCCGCCCGAGCCGCATGCAGGATCGAGGACGTATTCCTCGTTGTCCGGTGCGAGCATCTCTACGCAAAACTGGATGATCTCGCGCGGGGTGAAGTACTGCCCGAAGTCGCCCTTGAAGAACCCATCAAGGAACTGCTCGAAGGCGACGCCCTTGGTGTCCAGGTCGGTCGCGTTGAAGTTGATGCCCTCCAAGTGCGAGACACACATCTTCAGCGTGCCGTCGTCGATCTTGATCGGCTCCTTAAAGATCTCAGGATCGATGTCCTGAGCCTCCGTGTACATGGCCTTGATGCGCTTGGCCAATGCGGGGGCGGCCTCATCGGTCTTGATCTGAAACTCGTAGGGCTCGCCCTTCTTCCGGTCAGCTTTCTCGTCGCGGACCTTGACGAAGATGATCTTGCAGAACTCGCCGAAGGCCGCCGGCGGCGAGAGACGTCCGCCACCCCAAAGGGTCTGGTGGCACTTGCGGATCGCGCCAATGAGCTCGCCCTTGCTGACTGGGCGGATGTCCTGCCACTGATTGCTCACGCCTTTGCGGTATTTGTACTCGGGCGGCTTGCCATAGCCCGCGGGCAAGTCGGCCACGACGTTCTTGTCGCGTTCGAGCGCCCCGTACTTGTCGTCGGCGTTCAGGAACTTCCGCGTACCACCCGCGACCACGCCGACGTACGCGGCCCGGAACTTGTGGGCGTTGCCGTTGCCCCACGCCTGCTCCACGGCCTGATTGAACTCGGCATCGCTAATGCCGTCTTTCTTGCACTCGATGACGGCGTATGGCTTCTTGCGTTCGTCGTCGTGGAACACCACTAGGTCGGCGAAGTCGTTGGGCGAGCGGTCGGGCACCGTCACCTCGACGCCGATCCGCTCCGGGGCGTAGCCGTACTTGTAGATCAGCTCGGCGTAGAACTCGGCGCGCACCTTCTCCTCCGGGTCGGACCAGCGCTCGGTGCGGTTGGCGGCGACGTAGACGATCTTTTCTGTCTTCCCGGTGGTGTCGAGTCGCAGATGGCCCTCGTTGCGGGCTTTGTCGGTCAATGTCTGGATGATTTGGACGTCGGCCATAGGCAGCTAGGGTAACGTGCATTGGGGCGCATTGCTCTACGCGGTGTGCAATGCCGGGCTTGCCGCCCCGGGCACCCCAGCGCAAACCTGCGACCTCGCGCGCCTGCATCCGGCTTTGCGTGCGGCGAAACCGGCGTGCTCGCGGGCCGCTGGCCGCGCATCTCTTGCCCGCCCCCACCTCCCTCTTCAGGGAGCCCGCGCCCTCACTCGCCGCGTGTCTGCCAACTTCCCTCAAGTCGCGACCAAAACCTTCCGACCAACCATGGCACTGCCCGGCGATGTTGCCGGGTTGAGCTTCTTTCATCTTGCCGTCGCCGGAGTTGTCTGCGTCGGCACCGGAGACATCACGATGGCCACGCTTCCTGAGAAACGCGAAGACTTTTTGACCTGGTGCCAGGCCCATGCGCCGGTGTGGGAACAGTCGCCAAGCAAAATTGGCTTAACTGCTTCGCAGGCCACGGCGTTTACCGCCGCGACCACCACCGCCCTCACGGCCCTGCTCAATCAGGAAAAGGCCAAGCAGGCGGCGCTGAGCGCCACTGACACCGCCCAGGACCGCATCGGCGAGCTGCGCTCCACCGCCGGTGAGTTCCTTCGCACCATCCGCGCGTTTGCCGCGGCGACCAACAACGAGCAGGTCTTTGTCGATGCGCAGATCCCCCCCACCAGCGCCCCCACGCCCGTCGGCCCGCCCGGCACGCCGGAGAACTTCAAAATTGAGCTCAACAACCAGGGCGCCGTGACGCTGAAGTTCAAGTGCACCAACCCCAGCAACGCCAGCGGCACATCGTATATTGTGCGCCGCAAGCTCGCCGGGCAGGCCGCGTTCAGCTTCGTCGGCGTGACGGGAAAGAAATCCTTCACCGACACCACCATCTCCGGCACCGTCACGCAGATCGAGTACACCGTGCAGGCCCAGCGCAGCGATGTCAGCGGGCCGGTGAGCCAGACCGTCACCGTGCGCTTCGGCGGCGGCGGCGCTGGCTCTGGACAGATCGTCAGCGTCAGCGAGGGCGCAGATGAGTCCGGCTCCATCAAGCTCGCGGCGTAAGCGGGCCGCGCCAAGACACACCCATTCGAACACAAGCCCGGGGCGGAGGCCCTGGGCTTGGTTCGTTTTGGGGAGGGTTGGGGGAAATGGCAAATGGGCAAATAGCAAATGGGCAAATAAGAACCGGTGGGTGGGGGCGCTGGGGTTGCGGTACGATGCGCCATGAACGCGACGGCCACCAGAACAACCCGCGCTCGCCCGTGGGGATGGGCTCGTTGGTTGCTCCAGCGTGGCCTCGCGTGGGCGGGCGTGATCGCGGCATTCGTGTGGTACGTCAGCTTGTCGTACAACTTTGGCTTCGGCATCGTCGGATCACAACCGCCCGCCGTTGGCGGCCGCACGGCGCGACCGTGGCTTGAAGCCTCTCTGGTGCGCGGCGGCTTCGTCGTCGTCAGCCGTGGCACCCGCACCAGCGGCATCGACTATGACCCGCCGAGCTCCCAGTCGTATCACACATCGCACCGGGCCGGCTGGTACACCTTGGACATCGAGCACGTTGGTGGACCGATTGTCTGGTGGCCGAGTGTCGAGCCAGCGGGGCCATGGAGCGGGCCGTATGTGATCGTTCCGCTCTGGCCGCTGGCGATCGGGTGCGGCGCTGGCGCGCTGGTGATGTGGCTTCGGGCCCGGCGTGCGGTGCCCGGGTGCTGCGCCGGCTGCGGATACTCCACCGTTGGGCTGGCCGCGGGCGCGCCGTGCCCGGAGTGTGGCGACAAGACGAGCTCGAGCGCTTCGGCGGATTCTCGTTGACCATTGCGCTGGCGAGAGTTCGGCCCGTGCCTTCGCAGAGCCTCAGGCACGGCGTCCAAAGGGGCGGGACTCGATGGCCAGTCGTATTCACCAGGCTGCGCGAGCGCGATGGCACGCCGCGTCGCGCGGGGCGACAATACGGGCGGCCGCGCTCGGACATCGGCGGTCGGGCGGTGTCCTTGCGGAGTGTGAACGGAGCCTGTCATGCGCATCATCACCCGCAAACTCTGGCGTGCGTTTCCTGAGCTGGATGGTTTTAGCGACGACCAGTGCGCCCGCTTTGTCCGCGCCGCGAAGGTCGGGGCCGTGGGCTCCGGCGGGCTGCTGTCGCTGATGTTGCGGTGGCTCGCGGTGGGGCTGACGGTGCTGCTACTGAGCGCGGCGTCGTTCGCTGTCATCGCCATGATCTTCGAGTGGGTCACGAACCGGGGGCTCGTTCGCAACAACGGGACGTACTACCTCACGCAGACGGCCGCGGGGGTGCTGATCTCTGGTGCGCTGCTGCTGGCGTTCGGCGCGGGGATGCTGGTGCGCGATGCGCTGGTGCGGCGTCGCGTGCGGCAGGTCATCAAGACCCGCGGGCGCTGCGCCGGGTGCGGCTATGTCATGCTCGGGCTGCCGGTGCCTGAGAACCTCAAGGTCACCTGCCCCGAGTGCGAGCTTGAGACGTGGGTCGATCCGGCGCTGGCGGAGCTGGTCACCGACGAATCCGGGCAGCGTCGGCTGAAGCCGTTGCCGGAGAAACGCTGGCTGCCGCGCTGGGTGAACCGGCGGCTGGCGTGGAACATGGCCAAGGGCGCCGCGGTGCTGGTCTTGGTGCTGATCGTGGGCGGGGCGGGGTGGTGGGCGTGGAATGAGCAGCAGCTCAGCGCGCAGGCCAAGCGGGCGCAGGCGGCCCGCGTCGGCCTGACGCCGCTGCAGACGATGGTCAACGCCTACTACCCCGCGCCCACGCCGGAGAACTCCGGCGAGGCCGACGGCTGGGCGATCTTCGCCAAGCTCGAAGCGATGCGGCAGCAGGCGCTGGCCGACGTGGCCAGCTCGCCCGACGCGCTGAAGGACGACTCGGGCAGCGTCGTCATGCCCGAGCCAACCTACATCTTCAACACGCCCGAGGGAATCTCACCCGAGCAGACGCGCTCGTTCGAGCAGCAAGCGCAGATGGGCCGGCGCGCGGTCATGCGCTTCAGAGCCCTCGGCGGCGAGGCCCTGCTCAACGCGATGACGCTCGCGCCGCGTGCGGCCCGCGACTGGACCGGCCTGATCCCGCAGGGCCAGCCAGCGATGCAAGTGCTGCTGCCCTGGCTCAGCGAGGCCCGCCAACTGGCACGGCTGAACATGGCCATGATGGAAATGGCCAAGCGCGACGGCGACCTGCCGACGTACCTCCTCTCGCTACGGGCAACGCTGCGGCTGACCCACATGATGGAACGCGAGCCCGTCCTGATCAACCGGCTCGTCGCCATCGCGGTCGAAGCTCTGCTCTACGGGCGATTGCGCGAGCATCTCGCCGCCAGCGAACCAATGCCCGCGGCGTGGCTGGACGCGATCCAACGCGAGCTTGACGCGACGCAGCTTGGCACCGTCCCGTTCAGCGACGCCATCAAGGGCGAGGGCATCATGTCACAGGACACCATCGCGTGGGTGTTCAGCGACGCCAAGAAGGTCCGCTCTCGCTGGAGCATGAGCGCCGCGTTGCTAGGCACCGGCGTCGGCCGCGGGCGCGTCGGCACCTACGAGGACAACGCCGCCAAGGCCCGCGAGTTCTTCGAGGCGCACGCCAAGCGATCAGACATGCCACCCCCCCAGCGTCAGAGTGTCCAAATCATGGAGACGACCGACTACGCGCTCATTGACGTGCTCATGCCCGCGCTCGATCGCGCCGCGCGCGGGGCGGACCAGGTCAAGCTTGAGCGCGACGCAACGAAGCTGATGCTGGCCATCGAGCGCTACCGCGCCGCCAAGGACGCGTACCCCGCGTCTCTGGAGGCGCTGGTCCCCGAGTACATCAAAGCGCTGCCTCGCGATGACATCAGCGGCCAGCCCTTCGCCTACCGCCTCGTCAACCCGGACCAAGACGACCAGAAACGCGGCTACCTGCTCTACTCCTTCGGCATCGACGGCATCGACAACAACGGCAAGCCGATCCCCTCGATCCCCGGCGGGTCAACACAGCCCTACGACGTGCTGTGGTCCAAGGACAAGGGCACGGGCTTTGACTTCATCATCAACGATAAACGCCGTTGAAGAAGCCGCCAGTTGTCAGCCTTCAGCCGCCAGCAGAACAGATCCGTGCGTGATGCTCAGCCCCCAGTGCCTGATGCCCAGTGCCCAGTGCCTGCCTGTACCGCCTCTTCCCATCCTCCCCCCCGCTACCGTTGCCGCGTGACTGGCAGTCGCCTCCACACCACGGATCCCGCCGCGTCGTCATCCGCGGCGCTCACGCTGGAAGCTCGCACGCGCGCTGTGCTCAAAGAGACCTGGGGCTTTGATACGCTGCGGCCGTTGCAGGCGGACTCCATCGCCGCCACGCTGGCGCGCCGCGACTCTCTCACCGTCCTGCCCACCGGCGGCGGCAAGAGCCTGTGCTATCAACTGCCGCCGCTGGTCACCGGCGAGCTGACGCTCGTCGTCTCGCCGCTGATCTCGCTGATGCAGGACCAGGTCGCGAGCCTGCGCTTCGCCGGCGTGTGCGCCGCCGCGCTGCACGCGCACACCACGCCGCAAGACCAGGCAGCGATGCGAGACGATCTGCGCAGCGGCGATCTGCGGCTGCTCTTTGTCGCTCCCGAGCGGCTGCTCACGCCGTCGTTCCTGGCGTGGATCGGCCGCCAGCGCATCGGCGCCGTCGCGATCGACGAAGCCCATTGCATCAGCCAATGGGGCCACGACTTCCGCCCGGAATACCGGCGATTGGTGGAGCTGCGGTCTCTGCTGCCCGGCGGCGCGGGCGTGCCGATCTGCGCGTACACCGCCACTGCGACGCCCCGCGTGCGCGAGGACATCGTCGCGCAGCTCCGGCTGCATAACCCCGTGGTGATGGTGGGCACGTTCGATCGGCCCAACCTGATCTATCGCGTGCTGCCGCGCGTGGATCTTTTGGAGCAGGTGGCCGAGGCGATCGGGCGGCATCGCGATCAGGCGTCGATCGTCTACTGCATCAGCCGCAAGGACACCGAGTCGCTGGCCGGTGCGCTAGCCGCCCGCGGCTTCAACGCCCGCGCCTATCACGCCGGCCTGAACGCCGCGACGCGCACCGCCCTGAGCGCCGATTTTCGCAGCGAGCGCCTCAACGTGATCTGCGCCACCGTCGCCTTCGGCATGGGTATCGATCGCGGGGACGTTCGCTGCGTCGTCCACGCCGCGATGCCCAAGAGCGTCGAGGCGTATCAGCAGGAGACCGGGCGCGCCGGTCGCGACGGGCTCGATGCCGAGTGCGTGCTGCTGCACTCAAACGCCGACATGATGCGTTGGAAGAACCTCATCGCGCTGCCGAGCCCCAGCGGCGAGGACTCCAGCCCCGATGTCATCCACGCGCAGCACGAACTGCTCGATGAGATGCACCGCTTCGTCGTCGCCGGCCGCTGCCGCCATCAGATGCTCAGCGAGTACTTCGGTCAGGAGTACGTGCCCCCCGCCACCGATCCGAGCGAGAGCGATCGAAGCGAGCAGACAGAAGCCGCCGCCCCGCGCGGCTGCGGTGCGTGCGACTTCTGCCTCGGCGAGCTTGAAGATCTCCCCGACGCGCAGGAGACCGCCCGCAAGATCATCTCCTGTGTCGCCCGATGCGAGCAGCGCTTCGGCGCCGCACACATCGCCGACGTGCTCATCGGCGCCAACACCGCCAAGGTTCGCGAGCGCGGGCACAGCCAGCTCAGCACCCACGGCCTGCTCCGCGCCATGCCCAAGGACCGCGTCGTCAGCGCGATCAACCAGCTCGTCGACGCCGGGCACCTGGCCCGCTCCATCGGCGATCATCCTGTTCTGGTCCTGACATCCACGAGCATGGACGTGCTGCAGAACCGCGCAACGGTGCGGCTGGTTGCGCCCAAGGCCGCGACCGAAGCGGCGTCGTCGCGCTCGCGGCGCGCTGGCGCTGACGACGTGCCGCTGTCGCCGGTCGAGCAAGGTCTCTTCGAGGAACTCCGCGTCCTGCGCCGCCAACTCGCCCAAGCCCGGGGCGTGCCGCCGTTTGTCATTCTCGGCGATGCGCCGCTCATCGAGCTCTCACGCGTTCGCCCCGCCTCAACAAGCACGCTGCTGGACATCCGCGGCATCGGCGAACGCAAAGCCGCGGAGTTTGGCACGCCGCTGCTGGCGTGTATCGAGGCGTATTCCCGCACGCACACCCTTGATCGCGATGTACGGCTCGCGCCCCAGCTTACACCGCCCGACGCGAGACTCGGGCAACGCGCCGAGCGGGGCAACAGCCTCGGCTCCGTCTCGGCGGCGGAGCACTTCCGACGCGGCGCGACGATCGAAGAAGTCATGGCCCTGATGCAACGCGCTCGGTCGACCGTCGCTGGCTATCTCGTAGACTTCATCGTCCGTGAACGGCCGCGCGATATCGGCGCATGGGTTTCACCATCAGACTACACGCGCATCGCCAGCGCCATCGAAGCGGTGGGCCCGACCACCGCTCTGCGACCGATCTTCGAGAAACTCGAGGGCACGCCGGGCTACGACGTGATCAAGCTGGTCGTGGCGCATCGGATGGCGCTGGCAGCGAAGTAGCGGGTAGCAAGTCGCAAGTCGCAAGTCGCGAGTCGCGAGTTGCAAGTTGCGAGTTCGAAGTCCTGAGAACCCCGCGGCGCGTTTCTGGCTGTCCGGCGAACCGCGACGCTGCGGCAACGGCACTTGCGTGGGGCATCGGTGTTGTGGGCATCGAGCACACCGCCCACCGCCCCGTCACCCCGATCGGATCATCGCCTCGATCACCGTCCCCACGCGCCGGGCCTGCCACGCACCCAGCGGGCCCGGTGAGAAGCCCACGATGTCGATCGGCTTCGCTCGCGAGCCCTCGCGCGGCATGATCCGCAGACCCGCCGGCGTCATGTACACGCCGTCGATCGCGTCTGCACGCAGCGCCCGCGTCGAGCGCGGTAGAAACAGCCCGATGCCCGTCTGCACCGTGATCATCGCGGGCAACTCGCCGGCGGTTGCCGACGCATCAGCTCGCGGCGTCACCGTCAGCGTCATCGTCTTGAGTAGCGGCAGCGGGATCAGCCACCAGATCGCCATGAAACCGCCGGCCGACAACGCCCCCGCCAGCCCCGCCGCTCGGAACGCGTTGCCCACCACCGCGATCGTCATCGCGGTGAAGACCGCCACCAGCCCCCACGCGAAGGGCCACCAGATGATCGCCGGCGCGGGCCGGCGCTTGATCACCAGACCCTGCCCACTAAATCGCTTGACGATGATCCCGCCCAGCAGCTCGCCCGGCTGCAGCGCCGGCAGCGGAGGCAAATCCGCAAACGGCACAGCCCTGGCCATGCGCATCAGTTGCCACGAGAAGCCGATGCGCACGAGCACGCCGACGATGAACGCCGGGCCGCTGGCCAGCAGGCCGATCGACAGCACCGTCAGCACCGTCTGCGCCCAGAGCGGTAACGCGCTGTATGGATTCTGCCCGCGCTGCAGGCCGCCGGTCACCAGCAGCGGCACAAGGTTGAAGACCACCCCGAGCATGAGCACGAGGAAGAAGACCGGCGAGTACATCGCCGCCGAGCCGATGCGACGGCCCGTCTCCAGTCGCCATGAGCGCTGGTGAATGTCCTCAAGCGTCCGTGCGTCCATCGTCTCCATGCTCGGCCAGAGCGTACGCGGCGCGACGGTGGTGTCAGATCACCAGTCCCACGGGTTTGAACTCGTGGCTGGGCAGCACGCTCTTGACATTCTCGTTGCCCAGGTGCGTCGCCACCAGCTCGCCCAGCACATCGCGGAAGTCCGTCGTGTGCAACAGATCGCGCCGCTGATGCAACTGATCGGGCGCGAGCCCGGGCCACTTGCCAACGACTTTGCGAGCGTTGCCGGCGCTGGCCGCGGCGGCGCTCGCCCGCTGCACCGGGCCGCCCATGAGGATCATGCAGTTGCCCCAGCCGTGGTCTGTGCCCTGCGTGCCGTTCTCCGCCGCGGTGCGCCCGAAGTCTGTGAGCGTCACCACGACGACGTCGTCCATCTTTTCGCCGAGATCCTTGGCAAACGCATCGAGCCCGCCGGCGAGCTCGCTGGCCAGATTCGCAAACTGGCCACTGGCACCGCCCTGGCCCGAGTGTGTGTCCCAACCGCCGAGATCGACCTCGGCAACCTCAAGCCCGACGTCGGCCTTGATCAATCTCGCGACCTGCGCGAGCTTCTTGCCAAGGCCGTTTTTGGGATACAGCTCGCTGTTGGTGTCCCTTTCCTTTGCCAGCTCGCGCAGCTCTCGCACGCCGTCGAGCGTCATCTTGGTGCTCTGGCTGAGCAGGTCCATCGCCGGCCCGCGAAGCGCGCGCCGTTCATCGGGCGCTGAGCAATACGCGTGCTCAAGTGCCGCCGCGACCGTTTCCGGCGGCGCCTTGCCCGACGGGAGCACGAGGTCATCGATCCCTCGCATCGCCACCGCCTGTGCCCGCCCATGCAAAATCCGCGGCAGGCTCTCACCGATGCTCACCGCACGCAGCGGACCCCGACCCGTGCTGGTCGCCAAGTGCCGATTCAGCCAGCCATCGCTGTGCAGCGTGTTGCCGACGATCCCCGTCTCCCAGGTGTCCTGCTCTTCGAAGTGTGATCGTGTGTTCTTGCTATATCCCACGGCGTGCGCCGCGACCGCGAGCCCCGAATCGAAGTGCGACTGAAGCGGCTTCAGCCTCGGGTGCAGGCCGAAGAACCCATCGAGATCCAACGCGGCAGCGTCGTTGCCCTGCGTTGGTTTGGCGATGTTGATCGACTTGCGGAGTTCGTAGTAGGCCGGATCGCCGTATGGAACGACTAGGTTCAAGCCATCGGCCCCGCCACGCAGGAAGATGACCACCAGCGTCTTGCCCTTCTTGACCACCGGCGCACCGAGCACCGGCGCAGCACCAACGACCGGCTCGCCAGCGCCGAGCGCGCTAAGCGGCGAAACACCCAGGTACACCGCGACCGCGCCCGAAGCCTTCAAGAAATACCGACGTGTCAAGTACATCTGAGATCTCCTGTAAGCAACCGACCGCCCCTGTCATACCTCACCACTCTGCCACTCTGCCACTCTGCCACTGATTCCCCTACCGTAGATTCGCCTCCGGCATCGCCGCGATCATCGCGGCACACTCCCGAAGCCGATCGGTCGGCGATGTCTTCTCCGGCAGCGCTTCGACAACCTTCCACACCGCCTCGCTCGAACGCTCGGTCAGCAGTTCGCCCGTCAGCGCGATCGCAATCGCGTCGATCGCTCGTTGCTCCAGTGCTCGGCGTGCCTCTGGCGTCACGCTTTTGGCGTTCAGAGCGTCACGCACGCTTGAGGGCACAAGCGCCGCGATCCCCGCCGCCTGCTCACGAGCGAACTTGAATCGCTGGATCATGCCGTTGCTATCGGCCCACGCGGTGTCTTCGGGTGCATACCCATCCGGCGTCGGGCAATCGAAGACACCCGCGCGGCAGCGCCGCAAAAAGCCATTCGCTGCGCCGGAGCCCGGCAGCGAGCCGCCCGGCCTCTGCCCCTGCGCCCGCATCAGCCGCGCCGAGTAATCCAGCGGGTGCGTCAACCGGCGCTGAGCGTCGTTGCGCGTCGAGACCCGCTCGGCCAACTCACCGAGGCACTCGGCAAGGTCACCGCCGGAGGCTTGAAACACGCGCGCGATCTGATCGACCAGTTCCGCGGGCGCCGGCGCTTCGACGTAACTTTCCACGATCTGCTCGCTGATGAACCGCGCCGTCTTGGGGTGGCGGGCGAGCATCTCGATCGCCGAGAGCGCCCGATCAAATCGCTCCAAGGTCGTTGCGTTGTTGAACCGCACGCCGAAAACCGTCTGCGGGCGATCGTCGTTCAATCGCGGATCAAAGCGGAACTCCGACTCACGCACGTCGCGATCGTTGCGGCCCTCGCTCTCGGCCTGGCGGGCCGCGATCCAGCCCGTGAGCAGGCGTGCCATCGCGGTGACATCGGCCTGCGTGTAGCCGGCGTTCACTCCCAGCGAGTGCAACTCCATGATCTCTCGCGCGTAGTTCTCGTTCAGCCGGCCCCGATAGCTCTGTGTCTGATCGAGGTACAGCATCATCGCCGGGCTCGTCGCCGAGCCGAGCAGGAGTTGATCAAATGGCGCGTTGCCCTGCGAAGCGACGCGGGCGTACTCCTGCCACGCGCGATCGGGCTCGATCTTGCGGAGCCAGGTCGTGAAGTGATTCTGGATCCATGCGTTGAAGCGCGCGCCGGGGGCGTTCTGCGTGATCGCGTGCTGCGCGATCACGCGCTGGCTGTTGTCGCCCTCGGTTCGGTGAATCTTGAACTGCGAGACGCCCGCCGCGACGCTGAGCCGCTCGCTGCGGGCTGCGTCCGCGATGCTTCGCCGGACGAACTCGCGCGGCTCGATCGTCAGCGCCCGCGTCATCGTCGCAGCGTCCGGCCCGTGGCCGAATCGCGTCGCGACCCGCACAGCGCGCTGGTAGCGCGTCGGCGTTGCCGGTGCCTCGGACACGACCGTGATGTTCGTCGCGTTCGTGTCAAACGTCTTGCCCGATGTCTCCGTCAAACGCAGGGCAATCGCCCTCTGGCCGGGCGCGATGTCTCGCAGCGGCAGCGTCACGTACACCGGGCCGACCCCGCGCGACCACTGCACGCCAATGCCGCCCGGCGGGATCGCGCCGTCCACCAGCACGTCCACGCGATCAACCGTCACGTCGCCCCGCACGCGAGCGACGAGCGCCTCAACACCGAACGCAGCCTGGCCGGCCTCGCTGGGATAGACCAACTCCGCGCTCGCTGCCGCCGCTCCGCCCGTCGATACCGGCTCGAAGATCACGGATTCGAAGTTCACCCCCGGCTCGCCGGAAGACTGCTCGTAGCCCTTGTGATCCGATCGCAGAATCAGCCGCTTCGATCCCGGCGAGAGCTCGATCTGACCAACGTCGAGCACCGCGAGCCCGCCACGAAGTTGAACGGTGCCGATCTCTCGCACGCTCGCGTCAGTCGTAGCGCCATCGTCGCTGCGAATCGCCAGCACGACCTTCGGCAGACCCTTGGCGGTTGCGCCGCGTGCTTCCAGCATCACGCGATACGGGCCATTCATGGCCGCGGGGAGTCGCAGCGTGTAGTCCACACCAGAAAAGAGCCCGGCGCGCCGCTGCTCTCGCGCTTCGCCGTTGAGCCGAATGACATCGACGAAGTTCTTGTCCCATGACGGCTCGTGCATCGTGAACCGCCAGAACGCACGCGACATCGAGGCCGAGGGCTTCTCGCCGGGCGCCGCGCTTTGGCCCTCGCTGCCGATCAGGGTCTGGCTGAGCGTCCGCGCAATCAGGCCGTTGTGCGCCTGCGCGATGATCTGCACGCTGTTCTCGCCGGCGTTGAGCATCGATGGCCGCACCCAGAAGCGCGGGCGCGCCGAACGCTGACGCGCGACTTCAACACCGTTCACCAGCAAACGCGAGAGCGGCGCGGGCACTCGATCCGACGCCTCCCACGAACACTGGGCCTCCAGTTCGATCACGCCCGCAGGCTCGCGCCCGTCAAACTGCGTGAGCCATGCGACGCGGAACATGCGGAACCCGGTGCCGAGCTGATCATCATCTTGAAGCAGCAGCGGATCGCTTCGATCCAGCGGCTGCAAAAACGCGTCCTTCGATCCACCGCTCTCGCCGCCCATCATCGTCATCCCGTCGCCACCTTCCGGCTTCGCATCAGGCTTCGCGTCCGGCGTGCCCTTGCCCGCCGCTTCGGACATCATCGCGCCTTCGCCCTGCATCGCGGGCGAGTCGCCCTTGCCCATCATCGCGCCGCCGGCGTTCATCATCTCGCTACCGCCGGCCGCCATCGTGCCAGGCGACTCCCCGCCCGCTGTCGCCCTGCCCACGCGCCGCAGTTCCAACCGCTCAATACGAACGTTGCGATCGCCGAGGTTGCCCGCCGCGATGTCGTTCTCAAACCGCGGCGACACCATCCGATCGCCCGCCTCCAACTTCACCGGCACGCCCAGCGGCACGCGCTGCCAGCCCGAGGCGATCAACTGCCCCGCCGTCATCGGCTGCGCACCGCCATCAACAACCACCGAAACACTCGGGAACGCGCCAACGCCGAAGTCGCCCGCCGCGACGATGAACGTCTGATAGAACCCGGCGCTCTCAACCTTGAGATTCCAGCTCACAGGCGGATCTGCGGAGTTGTTGATCACCACGCGCCCGCCCTTGCCCTCAAAGGCGCGCGCGTCTAGACCCGTGACGATCTTGCCCCTCTTGAATCGCTCGGGGCGCTCGTTCTCGCGAAGCTCCGCCGCGACGACGCTCTGCACGCTCTCGCCCGCGCTGCCCAGCACTCGCACGCGTGTCTGCCCGCCGATGATCTCTCGCCCCTCAGTCGTGCGCCCCTGCGCCACCAGCGACCAGACGCCCGGCGCGAGCTTGTCGGTATCCAGGACAAACGCCGCGGTGCGCGTCGGGCCCATTTCAAGGTCGGTGATGGTCACCGGCGAGAACGACAAGGCATCGCCCGACATTTCGCTCGCAATCGACTCCGGCCGCAGTGTCAGCGTGATCCCCTGCAGCGGCCCCTGCGGATCGTCCAGCCACGTCACCCCCACGCCCACCTTCCCCCACACGCCCGCGCCATCCATCGGCACCACCACGCGCGGCGTCTGCAACCTCGCCCACACACCACTGGCCTGTCCTGCCGCTGCGCCCACGCCCGCCCCGCGATCCTCAACCACGCGGATCGTCTGCGTCGCCCCGCCGACCGAAAGCACCGCCTCGCCGGGCCGCACCGCGCGAACGCGCACGAACGCGAGATCGAACCCAACGAGAAACTCTGGCTCTCGAATGACACGCAGCACGCTCTCATCGCTCGATCGCGCTCGCACGACCACCGCCGTCGTTGCGTTCTGGCCCATCCGTACCGGCAACATGTGCGTGCGCGGAGCGTCCACGATTGTGGACGGCACGTCGAACCGAAGGTCCAAGTCGCGCCCATCGACCGCCTCGGGCGTCGCGGGCGCGCCGGGCTCCGGCGGGTTTGGGGCATCAGCGGGCTTGGCTGGCTCAGCGTTCGGCTTCGTCGGAGCCTTCTGCGGCACGCTCGCCGCGGGCTTCGCGATCGGCTTTGCCACGGGCGTGTTTGGCGTGGCCTCGGGCTTGGCCGCCGGTGGTGCCGCGGGCTTTGGCTCATCGGCGATGGCCGCCAACGAAGACGCGATCGCCAGCGCGACCGACGCGATGACGCAGCGAGCGACCGCACCGCGCCGCACCGATCCGTGGGCTTGATCAAGCCCGCCGCCCGCGACGCTCCACGCAGATCCTTCCGCCATGGCTTGTCCTCCACTGCTGCCGAACTCGTGCCCCGCGCCAACCGCTCATCGACCGCTCATCGCGCGCAGACCCACCGCGCGATCGCCATCCGCAGAGTGTACCTCTCGCCACGATTC
>JAIEQQ010000089.1 GCA_019747615.1 Phycisphaerales bacterium | reverse complement strand
GTCGGGAGATCGCTGAGGGACTTGGGTTTAGGAATCGGCAGCAGCATGGGTTGGTCAGTTGATCGCGAAGGACAGTGAGCGGGTGGTCAGGTGCTGACGACGGAAGGAATGGCACGCGACGGGTTGACGGCGATATCGCCCGTCCAAGTGAGCACGGCGGTGCGGATCTGTTCAGGGATCATGAGATAGCGAAACACGCCTGCGTACGTCACCACGAGCGCCCGTTCATCGACAAACGCGATGACCGAGCGGATTGAGAGCGGGAAGCGCGAGCGACGCTCGCCCGCTGCGACATGCACGCAAGGCCCCCACTGGCCGGGCCGGGATCGCTCAGGCGGAAGCGGAAAGACGACGTCGCCCTGATGATCAAAGCCATGCAGTCGGAGCTCACGACCGAGCTGGCCTTCGGCACAAACAAGCCCGGGCACGACTTGATTGAACACGCGGCCGAGCGCGATACGCGACAACGCCAGCGGGTCTTCGTTTTCACTCAGCGCGTCAAAGGAGTTCGGGCCGGTGCGATCCAGCAGCAGACCCTGAGGTTTGTAGAAGCAGGCGGGAATGGGGTTGTTGGTCCAGATGCGGATCAACATGTCGGGGCGTTCAAGGTTTGGCAGCGCGACGCCGGCGGCGTCCTCGCGATTGAGGATGAAGCCCTTGCCGACAGGATTGACGCTGTGTGGCGCGGGGCGGCCTTCGATCTTGCCGGCACCGCCGAAAGCGCGGTCGTTCGTGAGCGGCATTTGGACGAACGGCTCGGCGTCGGAGATGAGCAAGTCGTCGTCAGACTTCAGCCACGTTCGATCACCAAACACGCGCGTGTGGTGGCTGAGGCCGCCACAGGTGATGTGCAGATCCAGTTCCTTCTGGGGCTTGGCGTCGGGCGTGCGTGCGGTGCCGAAGATCAGCAGATCAATACCACGCTTGCGATAGTCCAGATCGGGTAGCAGCGGCACGTCGTTGACCACCGCGGGGCCGACGAGGATGTCCCACATGTCATCGCGAGGCACGGGCTCAAGGCGACCGTCGGGCGTGAGGCGATAGGTCACTTTGCACGCGACCATGCCGGTCTGCTCATTGTCTGTGGTCGAGCCGACCAGCAGGGCGCCGGGCAGTGCTGTGTGATTCACGAGCTTCATGGGCGCACCGGTGGTTTGCTCGGGAGTGGGTCGGCGATTGGCAACGAGGCGGGGGCCGGCGCTGGCGGGTCGGGATCGTCGAACCCCGGCTGGCCGACGAAGGGGATCTCGCAGAGGAGGCGGTGCGAGTCGAGCGTGGCTTCTTCCATCAGGAGGGTCTGTCGCTTCGCGAAGTCGGCATCGTCGCTCAGTGCCGCGGCGTCTTGCAGGGGCATGAACATCTGACGAGCGGGGAGATTGAAGTACTCAACGCGGACCTTCTGAACGACGCCGGCCTCGAGTGCGCGCAGCTCCTCGGGCGGGATCGGCTGGCCCGTCAACCCGCGGCGCAACTGATCGTCACGGAGCTGGTCGAGTTCCTTGCCGTACGCGATGGCGGCGGCGATATCACGAGCGTCACGGAGCATGGGTGTGGTCGCCTAGCAGTTCATGCGGATGCGTTCGCCGTCAACTTTGACGTCGTCGTTGGAGTAGAGCGTGAGGTCGCCGAGGGTTGAAACGATCGACTGGCGGGCGGCGTACTGGGTGAGGGTCTGAGCGATGCGAACGGTGGCGTCGCCGCCGGAGGTGATGGAGACGTGTTCGCGGCCGTGGAGCGACAGACGACGAGCGTCGATGGCCAGATCGCCCGCGACTTTGAGCCCCACCAAATCGCCGCCCACTTCGATCGTTGCGCCCATCGGGCCGACGCGGATGGTCAGGGCGATCGCGCCATCGCTGTTCATCAGGCACAGCGTGTCTTCCTGCGTATCGCCAGCGGGCGACGCCCCACCGAGCGTCCCCGGCGCGGCGCGAGTGATCAGCAGGCGGTGCTGACCGGCAAGTTCGACGGGTTGGTGCTTCTCAAGGATCATGCGAGCCTTTGGTTGCGAAGGGGGCGTGCTCGGCCCGCGGGCGGCAGATGGGGGAGGGAGGATCAGCCGTTGTTCTTGATGATGCCGGCGGTGACTTCGACCTTGGGACCGGAGATGGTGACGCCCGCGGGCCCGATCTCGATCGTGCCGGCACCGGCGGAGATCTTGATCGACGCAGCCTTGATCTCCATCGCGCCGCCAGCGGCGATTTCCATGGTCGCGCCAGCACCGATCTTCATGGGCCCGCCGGTCTTGTACTCGCCCTGGCCACCGGCCGTGATTTTGGTGCTGCTGCCAGCGATGAGCTCGTAGTTGCTGCCGACACTGCACGACGCGTTCGCACCAACCGTCGTCTTCTGGTCAGCGCCGATCTCGTTGGTCTGGCCTGCGCCGACCTGCAGGGTCTGATTCGCACCGATCTGGATGGACTGCGAAGCACCGACTTGGAGGTCCTGATTGCTGCCCACGGTGATTGTCTGATTGCTCCCGATCGTCTCCGTGTCGTCAACATCAACATTCGTCGTGCGGTTATTGTTGATCGTGTTCGTCTGATCGTGCTTCACGGTCGTGGACATGTCGTACTGCCCGTGGATCGTGACCTTCTCCTTGCCCTTGCTGTCGTCCATCGAGATTTCGTTGTAGCCGCCGCCGCCCTTGCTGCTGCTACTCTTCATGCCCAGCGTGTTCTTGCTGTCGGGCATCTTGAACGGAGACTTGTTGTCGTTGTTGTAGAGCCGGCCGGTGATGATCGGTCGGTCCGGGTCGCCCTCGGCGAACTCCACGATGACTTCATCGCCGATGCGCGGCAGCACCACCGAGCCCCAGCTCTTGCCCGCCCACGCCTGCGACACGCGCACCCAGCAACTGGAGTTCTCGTCCATCTGGCCGTCGCGATCCCAGTGAAACTGCACCTTCACGCGCGCGTGCTCGTCGGTGTGGATCTCTTCGCCGCCGGGACCGACGACCACCGCCGTCTGCGGCCCGACGATCAGCGGCTTGCGCGTCGTGCGCGCCGGCCGATAGACGCGATCGGCGTGGATCGCGGTGAAGTTCGTTTCGACGTGCGAGCCCGGGCTCTTGCCGCCGCTGGCGAAAGAGTCGTTCTGGCCGGTGATGCTGCACGAGGTGATGGTGTACTCGCGCTCCAGGCCGCTGCGCAGCGCGATCGTCGGGTCTTTGAGCGCGAACTTGCCGCCGCAGTACAGCCCGCGGCACTTGGCGGTTCCGCTATACACCTGTGCGCCCGTAGCGATGTCCTCGGCCCTGCGCTTCGTGACGCCATCGCCATCACCGGGCTCCCAATACTCGCCCGGATAGTCGTATTGCTCGGTGGCGGGGGCGACGTGCGGGAAATCGACCTTCGCGGACTTCTTGAGCTCTTTCGTTGGCACCTTGAAGTCGTAATCGTCAAACACGACACTCTCGGATTGCAGCCCAAGGCTCACGCTGAACGATGTCACGTCATCGAACACGAGGCCCGAGTCGGGGTCGTGAAACGTGATCTCTTTGTAGTGCTTCAGCGGGCGGATGCTGGAGGTCGAGTCGCAGAGCACGAGCGTGTCCTCGTCCTGATGCAGGAAGTGGTACGTGATGCCCTCCTGCTCCATCAGCCGCGTGACGAAGTTCAGATCGGTCTCGCGATACTGCACGCAGTACTTCCACTCGCGATAGCTCTCGGTGAGCCGGTCATCGATCTTCACCTTGTGCTTGCCCAGCACCGCCTTGATGATGTCCGGGACCGTCTTGTTCTGAAAGATCTTGCAGTTGGTTGTGAGCGACGCCAGCCACGCGCGCGGCGAACACGTCAGCGTCCAGATCCGCTGGGCGTTGGCGGTGCCCGGCTCGCTGACGCCGCGAACGAGCGCGACGATCGAGCGGTCCTCCTCGTTGAGCATGCGGATCTTGACGCTGATGCTCTTACCGACCAGTGAGTAGACATCGGCGGCCGGATCAGAGAGTTTCGCTCGAACGGTGAGCCAGAAGGGCTGGCCGAACTCCTCGGCGTAGCTGAACGACTCCAGCAGGAGCACGTCCTCACCCAGCGACGGGGTGATGAGTGAGAGCTCGCGTTGTGCCTGAAATGGTGCCATTGGGCGGAGCTCCGGAGCGATGCGTGTGATCCAACTTCGAAAGCCGCTTGCGTCCGGGGGCGAAAGCGGCGACGCCCTCGCTTCCCAATCAGGACGCTGAACTCAACCGCTACCAACGCCGACCCGGCCCGCCCTGTGCTTCGTTGTCCTTCGGCGGGGGCGGGTTCACGCCGCTGCGTTGCAGCGTGAACTCCCGCTCAGAAAGCTCGACTGACCACGCGATGCCGGTGAAGAGCTTCGCGGTCTCCAGCGCGAACATGAAGCTCGCGAAAACGTGCCCCCGGTCCATGTGGTCCCAGCTTCCGCCATAGGTCGGCGCGGAGCACATCGCCGCGGCATATGTCAGCTCGAACTGTCGATATTCCTGGATCTGGAGCAAGCGCGCGAGTTCGGCGCGGAACCGCGAGTACTGCGTTTCGATCGGCAGACCGGTGACGGGGTCTTTGTTTCGCCGGTCGTTTGCGAAGTTGTACGTGTCGCCGACGCGGATGCGCATCGAATACCGAAGAGTGTCTGTGCCGGCGAAGAACCCGGGCTCCTTGAGTTTGACATCAAACGGAGAGAGCCCGGTGACGCCGCCGACGACCGGCTGGAGGCCCTCACCGCCGAAATAGAAGCCTTGGCCGCCGCTGTCCTTGCTCTTGCGAGCGAGATTCATCGCCTTCTGTGCCGACTGCTCCAGTTGCTTGGCCGTCACCGGCCCGGCACCTGTGCCGAGCTCTTTCTGAACCTCGTTGCCAACGAACTCGACCAAGCGGTCGATCGCGTCGCTGCGATCGATCGCGACTTGCACGCGTTTGAGCACCGTCGAATCGGCTTTGCCGTCGAGATACATCTTGAGCATCAGGCCCGAGAGCTCGGCGTTCTCGACGCCATCGAACCACTCGAATCGCTTGATGGCCGCGAGGCTCTGCTGAACGTGCACCGCCGACACGCCGAGGCCCGCGACATAGTTGCGTGCCTGGGCCCGGTACACATCGGTGCCAATGCCACCAAATCCCGAGGCGCGCAACATGTCGGCCACCTTGGCGGCGTTCGGATCCTGCGGCAAGCCCATGCGGCAGATCCGATTGTTCACGTCTTCGGCGACCTCGCCGTACTTCTCGGTCAGCCAGTGCACAGCGTCCGTGCTGTTGGCCGCGAATCGGACATTCGGTCCTGACCAGAATGCAGTCACGCTCGGCTCCTTTGGCGAACGCGAATCAATCGAAGGAGTACTCAAACTCGCTGTCCTTCACGCCGACGTGCACCTTTGTCACCGGCTTGGATTCCATCAGGCGCGTGAGTAGTTCCTTGCCGATCGCCGGCAGCATCTGGCGCGTAATGATCGCGTCGATCGCTCGCGCGCCGGAGTCCAGCTCCGTCACGCGGCTCACGATCAGGTCGCTCACCTTCGGGTCGTAGCTGAACGGCACCTTGTGCCCCTCGGTCACACGCTGGCCCACGCGCGCCAGCTGCAGCGTGATGATGCTGCGCATCATCTCGTCGCTGATCGGGTAGTACGGCACGATGTTCACGCGGCCCAGCAGCGCCGGCGGGAAGACCTTCAGCAGCGGCTCGCGGATCGCGGCCACCAGCCCCGCGGGGTCGGGCTTCAGCGTCGGATCCTTGCACATCTTCATGATCAGATCGGTGCCGACGTTGCTCGTCAGCAGGATGATCGTGTTCTTGAAGTCGATGTCAACGCCCTCAGAGTCCTTCATCATGCCCTTGTCAAAGACCTGGAAGAAGATCTCGTGCACATCGCTGTGGGCCTTCTCGATCTCATCCAGCAGCAGAACGCTGTAGGGACGCCGACGCACTGCCTCCGTCATCACGCCGCCCTTGCCGAAGCCGACGTAGCCGGGAGGCGAGCCCATCAGGAGGCTGACCTTGTGAGCCTCCTGGAACTCGGACATGTTGATGGTGATGAGGCCTTGCGGGCCGCCGTAGAGAGCTTCAGCCAGTGAGATCGCGGTTTCGGTTTTGCCGACACCCGACGGACCGACGAGCAGGAAGACACCGACGGGGCGGCCGGGGTTATCGAGCTTCGCGCGGCTGAGCTGGATGCGCTCGGCGATGGCGTCAAGGCCGTGGCGCTGGCCGATGACGCGGCGCTCGATCGTGCTGGCGAGCTTGAGGACCGTTTCCATCTCGTTCTTGACCATGCGGCCAAGCGGGATGCCCGTCCAATCGCTGACGACGGCGGAGACCGCCGCGGCGTCAACGCTCGGGAGGATGAGCGGGTTCTCGCCCTGCATTTCGGTGAGCTGCGCCTGGAGTTTCTTAAGCTCTTCGATCGCGCTATCGCGGGCGGCGTCAGTAAGTGGCGGAGTGCTGGGGGCTGCAGGGGCAGCGGGAGCTGCCGCCTTGTCGGCACCCTCGGCGGGCTTGGCGGCGGCGGTGTCAACCTTGCCATCGCCGCTGCCGCGGAGCTTGCCACGGAGGTCGAGAATCTTCTCGACGACCGCCTTCTCCTTGTTGAATCGCTCGGTCAGCGTCGCCAGGCGTGCCTTCTCGGCGTCGAGCTCGGCCTGCGTGTCCTTGCGGCGCTCGGCGTGATCGACGCCGGTGGTGATCTCGCGATCGATAATCTCAAGCTCGGTGTTCAGCGCCATGATGCGCTTGTCGCTGTCGTCCATCGCGGCGGGCTTGGCGTGCAGGCTCACTGCGACGCGGGCGCAGCCGGTGTCCAGCAAGCTCACAGCCTTGTCCGGCAACTGCCGGCCCTGGATGTACCGCTTGCTGAGCTTCACCGCGGCTTCGAGCGCTTCGTCCAGCACCTGGATCTTGAAGTGCTTCTCCATGACCGTGGCCAGGCCGCGGATCATGAGGAGACACTTCTTCTCGTCGGGTTCGTCAACCTTCACGACCTGGAAGCGGCGGCTCATCGCCGGGTCTTTCTCGAAGTGCTGCTTGTACTCGCTCTGGGTCGTCGCGGCGATGGTGCGGAGGGTGCCGCGTGCGAGTGCGGGCTTGAGGAGCTGGGCCGCGTCGTTGGTGCCGGCGGCACCGCCTGCGCCCATGAGCGTGTGGGCCTCGTCGATGAACAGGATGATCGGCTTGGTCGCGGCCTGCACCTCGTCAATGACCTGGCGAAGTCGCTGCTCAAACTCGCCCTTCATGCTCGCGCCGGCCTGCAGCAGGCCGACGTCCAGCTCCAGCACGCGTACGTCCTTCAACTGCGGCGGCACGTCGCCCTTGGCCACTCGCTGCGCGAAGCCCTCGACGACGGCGGTCTTGCCGACGCCCGCCTCGCCGGTGAGGATCGGGTTGTTCTGGCGACGGCGCATAAGCACATCGATGCACTGGCGAATCTCTTCATCGCGCCCCATGATCGGGTCCATCTTGCCGGCGCGGGCGTTCTCGGTCAGGTCCTTACAGAAGCGTTTGAGACCTTCCTCTTTGCCCATCTGGGCCGGCGGCATCGCGCCGCTGGCCTCGCCCGGCGAGCCCGCGGGGCCGAGCGCGGAGCCGTCAGTGGCGGGCATCGAGTCTTCTGGCGAGCCAGAGACGATCTTCTGGAAGCCGTCGGTGAGCGCTTCGTTCTTGACCTTGTCAAACTCCTTGCTGATCGCGAGCAAGGCGTTCTTGAGGTTCGGAACTTTGAGCATGGCGAGGATGACATGCCCGGTGCGGACGCGAGACTCGCCGTAGAGGAGGCTGGAATAGCTCCAGGCTCGCTCGACGGCCTCATCGAGATGCGAAGAAAGATCGCTGATGCTCGTCGCGCCGCGCGGCAGGCGATCAAGCGCCGTGGTCATGTCGCTGGCGAGCTTGCTGGGATTCAGCTCGAAGTGCCGCACAATGTGGTGAAGGTCGGTGTCCTGGTTCTGCAGGATCTGATGGAACCAGTGGACGATTTCGACATAGGGGTTGCCGCGGAGTTTGCAGAAGACGGTCGCGCCTTCGAGAGCCTTCATGCCCAAGGGGTTGAGTTTTCCGAAGAGTGATTGACGGGGGATCTCGCCCATGTGGCGTACTCCGCTGGTTGAGGTGATCGGGGGGGTCGGTCGAGGGGGACAGTCGCCGCGTCGTCACGCAGGCTTCGGTGCGTTTGGGGGTTGAACGTGTCGGACGAAGGCCGCGACAGCCTACCGCGCCATCGGCGAAATCACAAGGTCCGCGCGGTCAGAGTCCATCGGCTTGCTGCTGAGCCAGGTTGTCCAGCCCAGGCGGGCGGCGCCCGGATCATCGGGCTTGCCGCCCATCCGCAATCGCGGGACTTCCTCGCGTTTCAGAACGAGGCAGACCTGCCAGGTGAGTTCAAAGCCCAGGTAGTTGAGGATCCACGCCTCAAGTCGAGCGAAGGATCGCCCGCCGGGCTGGTGGGCTCGTTGCATGGGCAAGAGTCGCTGGTACGCGTCGAGTTTCATCGGGCCCATGCGGATGCGGAACTGGCCCTGGCAATCCCAGAACCGCTCCCCCACTGCCGCGATGCCGCCGGCACCGCCCAGGGTGGCCGACTCACGCGGGCCGCCGAGTTTGCAGCGGTACATCTCGGGTAGCGGGGTCCACTTTCCGACAAACTCCTCGATCTGAGCCGGCACGCCGTAGTACTCGCGGAGGATCGCGCAGAGTCCTTCGGGGTTGGGGCTCTGGCAGGCCAGGCGACCGGCGAAGCTGAGCTTGGCCTCGTCGGGGAGCGCATCACGCCGGCGGAGCGAGGCCTGGCCGAGGCCGAACGAAGCACCGACCTGAATTGAGAACGGATCGAACTCGTTTTTGGGCGTCTGCTCGTAGAGCACGCCGGGCTGGGTGAGTGACCAGGCGCGGAAGAACAGCGAGACCATCCGGTGGTTGAAGACGTCAAAGAACCGCGCGATCGTCGGGTCTTTGAAGTTGCGCTCGCGCTGGCGGGCGTAGTCCGACAGGTGGATCGGCATCGGGCCGTTGGGCCCGAGCAAACCCATGAAGTTCACGAACAGCCGCGGCGCCCGCTCGCTGGGAAGCTGGCGGAACGAGTGGATCGTGCTGGTGGCAAAGTTGGTGTGCGGCTCTTGGCTGAAGCGGACCGCGTCGTCCTCCGGGCGCTTGGAGGTGCCCACCGGCGGCAGCGTCGGGTGCGCGCACTGCATGCGTCGCACGAGCTGGAAAAAATCGAACTGGTACGGGTCGGCGAAGAGACGCTCTCTTAGAGCATCGGCCGACGACCGACGATCCTCGGCCATCGCTTGATCTCCCCGCGCTGGGTGCTTTTGACAACGGTCTCGGTGAACGAGTTGATCGAGACGTAGCGTGCGAAGACCTGCTCAAGGACCGCGCCGAGCAGGAACACCCCGGAGCCCTCGTAGAGGGATTCATCGAGCGTGACGCCGACTTCGAGCCCGCGCACGAACGTGACGGGACCGGGGCCGGGGACTCGCCGCGTCAGCGGCGTGCTGTAGACGCTCTTGATGCCGTCGATCTGCTGGCGCATCGAAGGGTCTGACTCGTCAACATACAGCCGCAGCAGATCTCGCAACGCACCGGCGCCGGAACCATCGGGCAGGTCGATGAGCGACAGATAGTTCTGCGAGAGGTGGCTGATCGCACGCCAGGCCATCTCACCCTCCACCCAGCTCGCCCGCGGCACCGTGGGCGTGCCGATGCAACGGATCGTCTGGAGCGGTGCGGCGACATCGATGTCAAAGTCGCGAGCGCCAAGGCCCACGCTCATCGAAATCGGCAGGTCGCGGTTGGTCGCCAGCACTTCGATCGCCAGCTGCGATACATCGCCGGGGTACGGCGCCGCGTGCGCGTCCACCACCGAGATGTACGCCTCGCTGCCCTTGTACAGGTTCGATCGCGGGCCACGCTGCTGCTCACGCTGGCTGAACTGTCGCGGCACGCGGTTCATCACGTAGTACGCGCCGTGGGCAGAGTCCGGGTCCACGTCGTTGGCGGCAAAGAACGGGCGGAACTCCCGCGTCTGGTCGTTGTTCTCGCTGTAGCCCGAGACGCGTGTGATCGAGTGAACCTCGAAGTCCAGCGGGCGCGTCTTGTCGACCACCACCTGATGCTCCGGGCGCTTGTCGGTGATGTAGATTCGATCGGTGCGCTTCGGAAAGAGATTCACCGCCGGCGAGCAGAACGGCACGAACGTGCCCGCGTCGAGCTTGCGCTCCAGCCGAACGTCCTCCTTCGACAGCGGGATGATCAGGTCGATCTCGTTGCCGGTGACCTTCGCCAGCTGCGGGCGCAGCGACGAGAAGTTCGCGAACATGAACCGCTCGGGGAACGTGAAGTACTCGTGGATCAGGCGGTAGCCCTGGAACGTGCGTGCGTCGCTGGGCAGCAGCGCGTCGCGTTCGTCAAAGCCGACGCGAGAGATCACATCGGGCGACAGGACGGTTTGCGACGGCAGGCCGCGGAAGCTCATGCCGGCCTCGGGCGCGGGGCGGACGATGACGCCCATCGCATCGGCAAAGAGCTGCTCGTAGATCCGCATGCGGGTCGCGTCGTTGGCGCGAATGAACAACGGGAGCTCGTCCAGCGGGATCTGCTTCCAGAGCAGGCCGGCGGTGGCCGCGATGCGGATGCGGATCGCGGCGCGGACGTTTCGCAGACCCTCGGGCAACTCCAACACGCCCAGGTCGCGCGTGTAGTACTGGGCATCGACGATCTTCAGGGGCCACAGCGTGACCTCATGGCTGGTGCGAAAATCGCACGCCAGCGAGCCATCGCCGGCGCGACCGCGGAGGTTCGTCTTCCGCGGAAGTACGATGCCCTGCGCCGTCGATGCGTCGTTTTCCAGCGGCACGAACTGCGCCATCGCCATCGACGGCGTCGGGCAGAGGTACTGCGGGTAGATGATGTTCAGCAGGTTCTGGGTGAAGCGCGGGAACTCCGCGTCCAGCTTGAGCTGCACGCGGGCCGCCATGAACGCGAAGCCCTCAAGCAGCCGCTCGACATACGGGTCCTTGCACGTGACGGCGCCGTCTTTGGTGTCCAGCGCCAAGCGTCCGGCGATCTTGGGGAACTGGCGCGCGAACTCCGCCGCCATTCCGTTCAGATGGTCAAGCTCCTGCTCGTAATGCCCAAGAAACTGGCGATGCACGTGTTCAGTCTCCCAGCTTCCACTGGCCCATTTCGACATCAACCTCGGTCCGCACGAACAACGACTCGGGCATTGGCAGCGGGCAGATGTCGCCGCTGATCTCGAAGACGAGCTTTACGCCGGCGCTGGAGTCGGATTCGACCGCGTTTACCCGCAGCGAGTGATGGACCATGCGTGGCTCGTAATGCTCGATCGCCCGCGTCACGCCCGCGCGGACTTCATCGCGGCGCCGCCCGGTGACCGAAAGCCCGGCGGAATCGGCAAGGCCGAAGTTCAGCACGCTTCGAGCCGCCAGGGGGTAGTCGTAGATCGCGTCCGACGGCGGATGCGCCTGAGCGTTGAGCAGCCACTGGAGGTCGCGAAGGATCGCACGCCGAAGCTGCGCCATATTCATCACGCGGCGCTCGCGACTTTCGGTGCGCTCCTCGGGGTGTTCGTCGGTCAATCGGTCCAGCAGCGCGGGCTGCAGACGTTCGGCCACAGCCAGATCAGGCATGGTCGCCCTCCGGCGCGGGGGCCGCGGCATCCGTTCCAGCCGTGTCAACGACGGAGCTGAGGTTGCGAATCTCGAGCATCGCGTGGTCGCCGGTATCGGTCGCGATGAGGCGCTGGCCGAGGCCGACCTGAAGGCCCGGTGCCGGCTCGCTCCAGTCGGTCTGGCGCGAGAGCTGGTGGCGGGCGTCGGACGATTCGGAGCCGGGATAACGCGTGGGGATGAGGGCGGGGGCCTCGCCGCCGTTGGTCCAGCGGAAGTGGGCCATCGTCCACACCACGTCGCGAAGCTCGGCCGGTGGGTCGATCTTCACCGACGCGACGCGGCTCATCGGCACCCAGAAGTACTTGCCGTTGAGGATCACCTCGAACATCGGGCCCAGTCGCGGGTCAGCATCCATCACCCAGTCGAAGGGCGTGGTATCGACGAAGCCGGAGAACCCCGGGGCCGCGTCCATCGCCTTTGCGCGAAGCTCCATCGCGGCTGCGAAGTTGCCCTGGCCCTGAAGCTGGTTGGCCTGGATCATCCAGCCCACCCACTCCTCGGGCTCGCCAAAGACCAGCGGCACGCGCGTGCCGGCGAAGACTTCCTTGCGGAACGCCTCGCACTGGATCGCAGGGCGGTAGAGCTCGGCATCCAGCAAGTTCTTGGCGTCCATCTCCGAAGCGACATTGAGCTGATTCAGCGCGCGATCCCAGTGGCCGAGCACCGAGAGCAACTGGAACAGGAACATTCGAAGCTTGGCGTCAGCAGGGCTCTTGCGGACATCGCCTTCGAGGGCCTTGAGGGCCTCGCCGGGCCGGCCGGCTTTGACAAGTTCGAGGGCGTTCATATCGGGAGTCCTTCCGCGCCAGGCGATAGTCCGTGAGCCGAGAAAACAAACCGACCGAGCCGGCCGTCGCCAGCCCGGTCGAGGGGATCAATCTCGATGCATCAAACAGGGCTGAATCAGCCGCCCTTGTTCTCAACGACCGACCAGTTGTTCTTGGCCTCGCCGAGCTTCTTGCCGTCCTTGGCCAGATGGATGTAGGTCCATTCGACCTTGCCGAAGCGGATGGTGACCGTCTCGGTGGGGCGGCCATCGTTGGTGCTCTTGGCGTTTCCGTTGCAGGTCACGGCGGTGACGAAGCAGGCGGTGAACTTGTAGTCCATGTACTTGGCCTTGTCGCCGGTGGCGAGGCACAGCTCGATGTTGATCTCGGGGATGTGCTCGCCCTTGGAACAGAGGAAGCGGAGCTTGGTCGAGGACTTGTCCATGAGCTTGGTGAAGCTCAGGTCCTGGAAGTCAGCGCGGCCGCCGGCGATAGCGCCGGTGGCGGACATCTGACCGCCGTGGGGCTGCGAGACGCCCTCGGAGAACGAGTTGATCTCGATCCATTCCTTGTGCTTGTCGTCAGTGCTCTCGCCCGGGCAATCCTTGATCTTGATGAAGCCGTCGAAACCCATTTGAAATCTCCTAAGAGTGGGCGACACTCGAGCGGTATGCCCGAGATCCGTTGACATGAACGCGGGACGCCCCGCGGAACTTCGAACCAAGCCTGCGACCGGAACGAGGTGCGAGAGAGCAGACGATCGAATCCGCCGCCCGCACCCGAGCGCAGACGCCCGGCATTACTTCTTGAGCGAGGGCAGCTTCGACACGAGGCGGAGCGAGATCGAAAGACCTTCGAGCTGGTAGTGCGGCCGGAGGAAGAACTTGCTGGTGTAGTAACCGGGGTTGCCGGGGACTTCCATCACCTGCACCTCAGCCGCGGCGAGCGGAAGGCGAGCCTTGGTCTCTTCGCTGGCATTGGGATCGATGCAGACGTAGTTGGCGATCCAGTTGTTGAGCCACTTCTCCATGTCGCCGCGCTCCTTAAAGGAGCCGATCTTGTCGCGGACCATGCACTTGAGGAAGTGGGCGAAGCGGCAGGTGGCAAAGAGATAGGGCAGGCGAGCGCCGAGGTTGGCGTTCGCGGTCGCGTCCGGATCGTCGTACTCCGCCGGCTTGTGGAGCGATTGAGCGCCCATGAACACGGCGTAGTCGGTGTTCTTGTAGTGCGAGAGCGGCATGAGACCGTTCTTGGCGAGCTCCGCCTCGCGACGATCGGTGATCGATATCTCGGTGGGACACTTCATGTCCACGCCGCCGTCATCGCTGGGGAACGTGTGGCACGGGAGGCCTTCGACAACGCCGCCGGACTCGGTGCCGCGGATGCAGGCGCACCAGCCGTAGAGCTTGAACGAACGCGTGACGTTGGCGGCCATCGCGAACGCGGCGTTGGACCAGCAGTACTTGTTGTGGTCGGCACCCTCGGTGTCCTCCTCGAAGGCGAAGTCGTCAACGGGGTTGGTCTTGCTGCCGTAGGGAATGCGCGACAGGAATCGCGGCATGGCGAGGCCGAGGTAGCGAGCGTCGTCGCTCTCGCGAAGCGAGCGCCACGGGGCGTACTCGGCGGACTGGAAGATCTTCGTCAGATCGCGCGGATCGCTGAGCTGCTGCCACGAGTCCATGTTCATCATGGTCGGCGCGGCGCCGGTGAGGAACGGGGTGTGAGCGGCGGCGGAGATCTGCGCCATGCCCGCGAGGATCTCGACATCCGGGGGCGTGTGATCGAAGTGATAGTCACCGACAATCGCGCCGTACGGCATTCCGCCTGGCGTGCCGAACTCTTCTTCGTACATCTTCTTGAAGAGCGGGCTCTGATCCCACGCGACGCCCTTGTACTTGGCGAAGGTCTTGGACAGTTCCTTCTTCGAGATGTTCATGACGCGGATCTTGAGCGTCTCATCGGTCTCGGTGTTCTTGACCAGGTGAGACAGACCACGCCACGAGCCCTCCAGCGCGCGGAAGTCCGCGTGATGGATGATCGCGTTGACCTGCTCGGACAGCTTCTTGTCGATCGCGGCGATCATCGCCTCGATCGTCTTCACCGAGTCGTCGGAGATCAGGTTCGCCTGCTCAAGAGCCAGACCGGCGAGCGTGTTGACCGCTCGCTCGATGTTGCTCTGAGCGTCGGTTGTCTTGGGCTTGAACTCTTTCTTCAGCAGCGACGAAAGATCGCCACCATCAAACTGCACGCCGGCAAGTGCGGGTGCGGACTGAGCATTGGACTCGGCCATGAGCGATTACTCCTTCTTTTCAGCGTCGGGCTTCGGGGCGGACGTCACAGCCTTCAGAACGTTGGGATCCTGCATCACCTTGGAGAGCAACTCCTCGGCGCCGCTCTTGCCGTCCATATAGGTCAACAGATTCGAGAGTTGCGTGCGAGCCTCCAGCAGCTTGCGCAGCGGCTCGACCTTGCGGGCCACTGCGGCGGGGCTGAAGTCTTCCATGCTCTCGAACGTGATGTCGACGGGCATGTTGCCCTCGCCCGTCAGCGTGTTGGGAACCTGGAACGCCACGCGGGGCTTCATCGCCTTCAGGCGGTCGTCAAAGTTATCGATATCGATCTCGAGGAACTTGCGCTGATCAACCGGCGCCAGAGCCTCGGCGGGCTTGCCCGAAAGATCGGCCATCACGCCCATCACGAACGGGAGCGTCACCTTCTTGGCCGAGCCGTAGACCTCCAGGTCGTACTCGATCTGGACGCGGGGGGCGCGGTTGCGCTGAATGAACTTCTGACTGCTGGCCTTGGCCATGGGATCCTCCGAGAGAGTCAATCAACTCGATACGGGAACACAGTGAGGCAGCCTGACACGATCAACCAATGCTTCACGAGGTCGACGGCGGGGCGGGCTGATCCGCCTGACTCAGAACGCGAAGAGTTTCCACCGCTTCGGGCTTCAGGAGCGCCGTCAACGCGAGGAAGTCCTTGCCGACACACACGCGAGCACACTTGATGATGAGGTTCACAGGGCTCGATGGCTCGGCCTGCGCATAATACTGGCAAACGGCGTCCAACGCAACAGCCGCGTCTTTCGGGCTGCGAACCGCGCCGCCGATGCTGAACGCCGGGCCGCCGCCAGATGCTGACAAACCCCCAACGCTCGCGCCGCCGGCTTCCGCAGGTGCGCCGCCTTCGCCCGCAACGGGGGCGCCGGTCTTGAGCCCGACGTGCCGGCGGAAATGGCCCAGCGCATCGGAGAGCATCTTGATCAGCGCCGACAGATCAATCCCTAGGCCGGGCTTCACCTTGCTGTTGAACGCCGCTTCCACGCCCTTGGCGTGCTGCACGCAGAGGTCCACCGTCTCTTGAGAACGCTGCAGCACCTCAAGGTCCGTTTCTTGCAGCGCCGCTTCGATCAATCCGACCTCGGGCTTCGAGCGGGAGCTGCCCTCGGGCAGCGTCAGCGCGCCGGAGGCCAGCGCGAAGTCCTCGAGCGAGAACTTGCCGAGTTGGCGTGCATCGCTCAAGGGGATGGCCCGCACACGTTCGAGCAGACGGACGGTGTCGCCCATGGTGCCCATGGGAGCCGCGAGAGCCGCCAAAGTATTAGCCCGCATGAGCGGGTCGTTGTTATCCTCCGGATCGAGCTGCGGATGAACGGTGTCCCAGTACTGTTCGAGGCAGCCACGCAGGAAGCGGAGCCCGCGCTCGAGCCCGGTGAAGCCGTCGAGCTTGGCCTCGCTGACGACGACGACGACGCCGACTCGCAGATCGCGAGACCGCGCCAGCAGCTCGATGCACCCGTCGCGCACCTCGCGCCAACTGGGATCTTCGGCGGCCTTGTTGTTGAACGGGTCTTCCGGCGATCCCTCGGCATCACGCAGAACCTGCATGAAGCGCCCGTCGTGGCGCAGGTCAGGGCCGCAGGGCTCGGTCTCGCTGATGGGCTTTAGCAGGCTGTCGGCGTCAACGCTGGGCAAGGGAGAGAACCTCCAAAAAGAAAACCGCCGCGTCGGTGAACGCCGACGCGGCGGACAACCTTCGTCATACCAGCATACTTACTTGCTGGCGGTTTGCAAAGGGCGCTTGGTGACAAGTTCGGAGAAGTACTCGAACGGCACCGAATCGGGGCGGAAGATGCGGAGGAGTTCCTCGCGCGGGCCAGCCAGCTCGAACCGGGTCAGGCCGAGGTCGCCGAGCTTGTTCATGAACGCGCGAATCTCCTTGACGGCGTTGTACGCCTCGGCGTGCTTCGGGGTCGAGCTCAGGAAGCTCTCGAACAGCGCGGGGCTGGCATCGGTCGAGCCGGCCTGCTCGGTGAAGTCCACATACGCCGCCTCTAAGACGCTCCGGAGACGTTCCTGACGCTGCTGGGTGACGGGCTGGCCGTCGGCACCGACCTCGGGCTTGCCCTCGGCGTTCATGACTGGGACGGGAGCGATCGCCAAAGCGGTCCAATCCTCGCGGAGGGCCTCGGCGGCGGTCGGGTTGATTCGGCGAGCGGTGATGCCGCCGCCACGAGAGGCCATCGAACCACCCATCAGCGAGCCGGAGTCGTCAATGTAGGAGAGGCCGTTGAGGAAGCTGACGAGATCGTCAGAGCCGACATCGCGGACGGAGATCTTCAGCTCGTCAAGGAACTTGCGGGTGGCCCCGCCGACGACCTGCGCCGGATCGGTGCGCTGCACGGCTTCTTCGGCGACGACGCCGGCGATCGCGGTCGAGGGGTCGTTCGGCGTGACGCCGCTGGCCTCGAGGTCGATCGGCACCGTGAACGCACCGTTGGCGGTCTGGGAGAGCGCCGGAGCACTGGCGAGCTGGCGAACGACCACTGCGCCACCGAAGTTCGCGCTGGTCGTGGAGGTTGCCACGCGAGAGCGGAAGAACGCCGGAGACGCCGGCGTGAAGGTTCCCAGATCGGCCAGCGAGTTCACGTTGAGCGCAACGTTCGAGGTGATCGCGTTCGCGACGATGTCCGAGCCGCGATCGGTGGCGACCTGACCGAGGGCATTGAAGAAGGTGGCTGGGCCACGATCGAGGAAGCGGAGCGTGCCGCTGGTGATGTTGAGGTCGCCGATGACGCTGAGATCGCCGACGGTGGTAACACCGGTGGTGTTGAGCGTGAGGTTGCCCAGAGCGAGGATCTTCTCGAACTGACGCGTCGTCAGGGTGTTCGAGAAGACGCTGAAGGTCGTACCGGCCGGCACGGGGCTGGGGATCGTGCCGCTGCCGTCGGCGTTCTGCACGGTGGAGAAGACGATCGAAGAGAAGCCGGGGGCGGCGCCGCGCGGGCCGGCGGCGGTTCCGCCGAGCGTGACGACGCCGAGGCGATTGCCGACGGTACCGATGTCACCACCGAAGATGATCGGGGTGAAGATGGTCGCCGGATTCGCGCCCGGCGTGGCGTTGAACGTGGAGAAGACGCTGAGGTTGCGGTTGGCGCCGGTGGCGGTGATGGGGCCGTGGAACATCACGCGGCCGGAACCGACATCGATCACGGTGCTGGCGACGTTGAGGTTGGTCGCCTGATCGTTGGGGGTCGTGCCGAACGTTGTGAGCCCGGCGTTGGCGACGATGTCGCGATCACCGGTGCCGGTAAGCGAGAGCGTGCCACCGGTGCCGGGGGCGAAGGTGTGGCCGAGCGTCGCGCTGACGTCGCCACCGATATCGAGGTTGCCGGTCGCGCCGTTGGCGACGAGCGAGGATGAGCCGCCGGTGAAGATCGAGAAGCCTTCGGTCACGCCGTCGGTGTCGGTCAGCGTGATGTTCGCGCCGCCAAGTGTGCGGAGCAGCACGTTGCCGCTGGTGGAGCCGATGGTTGCATCGGTGCCGTTGGCGAGCTCGGGGTCGGCCGAGACGGTGATCGTGGATCCGACGTGATTGGTGCGGAGCGTGATGTTGCCCGAAGTCGTCGAGACGCGTGCGTTCACCAGGATCGGCGAGGCGTCCGCGGTGGACTCGGTCTCGATCAGGACGTTGCCCGCACCGCCGGTGATCGGGCGGCGGACGGTGATGGGGCGAGCGGCGCCGGTTTCGGTGAGGATGTTGACGGCGCCGGTGCCGGTGATGCCGGTGACGGCGTTGCCGCCGTTGAAGCCGGCAAGGGCCGCGACCTCGAAGACCTCGAGCGTGCCGGTGCGCGAGCCGCGGAACGTCAGAGCGCCGGGCCCGGAGTTTGCAGCGATGCGATCGACGAAGTTTGAGCCGGCCAGATTCAGGAGGATCGGGCTGGCAGACGTGTTCACCAGCGCGA
>JAIEQQ010000485.1 GCA_019747615.1 Phycisphaerales bacterium | reverse complement strand
TGCTCTGCGGTGCGACGTTGATGTCGCTGGTGCTGACCTTTGGCGCGCGGTCGCTCGGGCGGTGGTTGCAGACGCACGATGGCGCGGGCGTCGCCGGACAGGTGAAGGCCGAGGTTCGGCGAGTGCCGAACATCGGCGGCGTTGCGATCTTCTGGACCATCGCGCTGCCGATCGCGGCAATGATGGCGCTGGTTCATTCATCGCTGTGGGCGGATGTTGTTCAGTACAACTCGGATCTGGCGGTCCACACGCGCGGGCTGCGCGAGCAGACGCCGATCGCGGCGTGGTTTCTGTCCGGGCTCTTGGTGATGCACGTCATGGGCCTGCTTGATGATCGACGCCCGCTCAACGCGTGGGTGAAGCTTCCGGTGATGCTGGGCGTCGCGGGCGTGGTGTGCTGGCAGACGGATTCCCGATTGCTCACGCTGTTGGATTCGCATGTCGGCGGCGCGTGGCTGAGCTTACTGCTGACAATCCTGTGGGTGGGCGTGGTGACCAACGCCATGAACTTCATGGACAACATGGACGGCCTGAGCGCGGGAGTCGCGGCGATCGCCGGCGGGTGCTTTATGGCGGCGACGATGTCGCACGCGCAGCCGCAGTGGTTCATCGCGGGGTGCTTGGCGCTGTTGGTGGGTGCGTGCGTGGGGTTTTTGGCGTTCAACTATCCGCTGCCGCGGGCGACGATTTTTATGGGCGATGGCGGGTCGTTGGTGCTGGGCTTTGCGCTTGCGATCTTGACGGTGCGATCGACGTACGTGGACCCGACGCTGGCGGGCGGGTGGTACGGGGTGCTGATGCCGCTGATGGTGCTGGCGGTGCCGCTCTACGACTTTGCGTCGGTGGTGGTGCTGCGGCTGAGTCAGGGCAAGTCGCCATTTATGGGCGATTTGCAGCACCTCTCCCATCGGCTGGTGCAGCGTGGGCTGAGCCGGCGCGGCGCGGTGGTCGTGATTCACGGGCTGACGGGTATCACGGCGCGGGGGGCGATCATGCTCGGCACGCTGAGGCCCTGGCAGGCGCTGATCCTGGGAACCCAGACGGCGCTGGTGCTGGTGATCGTGGCGATCTATGAGCGGAAGGCGACCCGGCGCGAGGAGTCTCGATGAGCGGTGTGGCCGACGGCCAGCGTGGTGAAGCTGATCGCGACTCGCGGGCTGGTGTCGCGGCGTGTGTCGCGGTCGCGGCGGCGCTGGGCGTGCTGTTACTGCGCGCGTGCGTGGGGACCGAGACGCTCGCGGGTTGGGAGACCGATCCGCTGATCGATCCGGCGCCGTCCAGCGGGATGACGCCGGGTGTGTCGATCATGATCGATGCGATCAGCTTGATCGCGTCGGGCTGGGTGCTGCTGGCGACGCGGGCGAGGGTCTCATTGGTGATCGCCGGCGTGTGGGCGATGGTGATGGCGGCTCTGGCGTATCACGCGTTCATCTCGCAGAGTGCCGATGTGTCACAGATGCGCGTCGGCGCGGCGTGGGCCAGCGCGATTACGCTGGGCGTGGTGCTGAACGCTTCGGGTGTGGGGACGGATCGGCGATTGCGGGCGCTGGTGTGCGGGTTGCTCGCGGGGTTCGTAGCGCTGATCGTGTGCAAGGGAACGCTGCAGATCCTGGTCGAGCAGCCGTCGATGATCGCGAGCTTCAAGCAGAACTCGGCGCTGTTCTTTCAGAGTCAGGGCTGGGAGCCGGGCTCGACGATGGCGCGGGCCTATGAGCGGCGCGTGATGCAGACCGAGGCGATCGGCTGGTTCGGGTTGTCGAACGTGTCTGCGTCGGTCTGTGCCGCGGCGGTGCCGGTGACATTGGCCAGCGCGTTCGGCGCGTGGCGCAAGCGACGCGAGGCGATCGCGAGCGATAATGAGGCGGGCGGCGGATGGGGCTTGATCGTCGGCTGCGGCGCGATGGCCGCCGCGGCGGTCGCGGGCGTTGTCATGGCCGGTGGCAAGGGCGGCGTGATCGCGATGGCGCTGGGCGTCGGCGTGACGGGTGCGTTGGCGGTGCTGGTGAGGGCGAGCGGGCGAGATCAACGCCGTGCGACGCTGTGCGCACGCGTCGCGGGCGCGATCGGTGTGCTGGCGGTCGCGAGCGCGCTCGGCGCGATCGCGCTTCGCGGCGTCATCGGCGAGCGCATGAGCGAGCTCTCGATCTGGTTCCGCGCGTTCTATGTCGAGGCGTCGCTGCGCATCTTCGGCGAGAGGCCGCTGCTGGGCGTCGGTCCCGATGGGTTCAAGGACGCCTACACGCGGCTCAAGAACCCTCTGAGTCCCGAAGAGGTCGCTTCGCCACATTCGGTGTTCTTTGATTGGACCGCGTGTCTGGGCCTCGCTGGCGTGGCGATGTCGCTGGTCATGCTCTGGTGGCTGTGGCGGATCGGCTTCGGGCTCGTGCAGCGCCACGCGTTGGAGACTTCGGGTGTTGCGAGCATCGCCAGCGAGGATGTCGATGCGGCGGTTGAGCCGCGGACGTTGGCGAGACTGGTGTGCGCCGTCGGGGCGGTCTGCGTTCTCGGCTCGCTGATGATGGAGCGCGTGGCACTCGGCCCGCCGCAGGCGGTGATGATGGTGGGGGGCTTGGTGTTGTGGTGCGTGCTGGGCGCGTGTGTCATGTCCAGCGCGATGCGCGACGGCTTCGTGAAGATCGGCCTCGCGTCGGGCGCGATCGCAGTGGCGACGCACGCGCAGATCGAGGTCACGGGGTCGTGGGTTCAGTCGTGCGGCGTGTTCATGGCGCTGGTGGGGATGGCCGCGAGCGGTGGGGTTGGGAGCGCGACGGGTGTGGCGGAGGCGAGCGAGACGAGACGTGGCGTCGGTTCGCGAGTACTGAGGGTCGCAGTGGCGCTTGCGGGAGCGGTGCTCGCGATCGCTGGCGCCTGGCCGGTTATGAAGTTTGATCGGGCGATTCAGGACGCCGCCGAGCCGCTGCGGGCCGTGGCGTTTGCTCGGGCCACGGCCCGTGCGGTGAAAGACACGAGCATCCCGGCCGATGAGCAAGATCGGATGCTGCAGGCCGCGGGCGACCGATTGTTCCGATTCTCGCGCGGCGTGTCGGTGTACACCGTGGCGAGTTTGCTCGCAACGGCGGACTTCGCCGAGGCGACCTTGGTGGTTGAAGCGACGGCGGCGCTATCGCCGACACTGCTGGCGCAACGGACCCCCAGCGTGCGGGATTGGCGGATCGAGCGCGAGCGCAAGCGGCTGATCTTGGGCACCGTCGCGAGGAGCGCTGGGACAGACGGGGCGAACGCGACGAAGCTCGCCTCGGGCGTCTTCTTCCGCCCCGTTGACGGCGAGCGAGGGTTCCCCTCCAAGACCTCGTGGGACGCCTCGGCGGGCGGGGCGTTGCTGGAAGCGGGCGTTGTCGGCGTGATCACGCCGGCAGAGCATGTGGCGATGTTGGAGGCATGCACGCGGGCAGATTCCGGGAACACGCGGCATTGGATGGCCCTGCTGCGGACGCTGCGCGACCGGCCGGGGATCTTTGCGGATCAGGCGGCGAGGCTGAAAGCCGCCGCGGAGGGGGCTGTTCGGGCCGATGAGCGGATGCGGCTGGATAAGGCGACGCGGGGCCTGACGGACGCCGAGCGGCGCGAGGTGGGCGCGATCTTGATTCGTCCTTAGGGTGTGCGAACAATGCTCCTCCGCGAAACGACCGGTTTTTGCGCGAAACGGCGAGCAAGCCGTGGAGTCGCAGAATCGTGATCGAAGCGGAGCGAGGCCAGCGATGTCGGGCGATAGCGACGAGGACGACGACGCCGAACCGAGCTGGAGCTTGGCCTGAGCGACCGCGCTCCGGCGACTCTGTTTTTCTTCAATGCGGACTGAAGGCCATCGTCAACCCGGGACAGCCCGCGTTGCGATCGGTCCTCGAAAGTTGGTTGTTCACCGTTCTGTCCATTCATCCATTCCCGCCGGCGTCCACACGAAACCCGCCGGCACACCGATCACTCACAGGAAGCACCCATGGCCACTGACCTCAGCTACATCCGCAACATCGGTATCTGCGCCCATATCGACGCAGGCAAGACGACCGTCTCGGAGCGAATCCTCTACTACACCGGTAAGACGTACAAGATCGGCGAGGTCCACGAGGGCACCGCGACGATGGACTTCCTGCAGGAAGAGCAGGAGCGAGGCATCACGATCCAGTCGGCCGCGACGACCTGTCCGTGGGAGAAGGACGGTAAAGAGTACAAGATCAACCTGATCGATACCCCGGGCCACGTGGACTTCACGATCGAAGTCGAGCGTTCGCTCCGCGTGCTGGACGGCGCGGTGGCGGTGTTTGACGGCAAGGAAGGCGTTGAGGCGCAGTCCGAGACGGTGTGGCGTCAGGCGGAGCGTTACGGCGTTCCCCGCATGTGCTTCGTGAACAAGATGGACAAGATCGGCGCGGACTTCGACTTCTGCATGAAGACGATCAAGACCCGCCTGGGTGCCAACGGCATCGCGATCCACTACCCGATCGGGCGTGGGCACGAGCTCGAGGGCGTCATCGACCTGGTCGAGATGAAGGCCCACTACTACAAGGCCGAGGACAAGGGCTCGATCATCATCGAGAAGGAGATCCCCGCCGACTGGCTCGAGATCGCCAAGACCTGGCGCCACGAGCTGGTCGAGCGCGTCAGCGAGCTTGACGACAACCTGATGCAGAAGTACCTCAACGGCGAGGAGCCCACGGTTCCCGAGTTGAAGGCCGCCCTGCGTCGCGGCACCATCGAGAAGCGCTGCTTCCCGGTCATGGCCGGCGCCGCGCTGAAGAACGTCGGCGTGCAGAAGGTGCTGGACTGCGTCATCGATTACCTCCCGAACCCCGGCGAGAAGGCCGAGGTCGAGGGCACCAACCCGCGCGACAAGAACGAGAAGATGACCCGCCCGCACGATGACTCGGCGCCATTCTCGGCCCTGGTCTTCAAGGTCGTGGCCGATCAGCACGGCGACCTGACCTACATGCGCATCTACTCCGGCAAGCTCCAGAAGGGCATGCGCATCATCAACCCCGGCAACGGCGAGCGCGAGCTGGCCAGCCGCATCTTCGAGATGCACGCTCAGAACCGCATCCCGCTGGAAGAGGCCACCTGCGGCAACATCGTCGCGGTCGTCGGCATCAAGAAGTCGTTCACCGGTGACACGCTCTGCGATCCCGATGCGCAGATCATCCTGGAGCGCATGACCTTCCCCGAGCCGGTCATCAGCATGTCCATCGAGCCCAAGACGCAGGCCGACCGCCAGAAGCTGGGCGACGCGCTGCAGGTCATCCGCCGCGAGGATCCGTCCTTCCGCTCGAACTACAACGAGGAAACCGGCCAGACCATCATCAGCGGCATGGGCGAGTTGCACTTGGAAATCATCCGCAACAAGCTCACGCGTGACATGAAGATCGGCGTCGAGGTTGGCAAGCCGCAGGTCGCCTATCGCGAGACGATCAGCAAGTCCGTCAAGGACGTGCGCGGCCTGTTCAAGAAGCAGACCGGCGGCCGCGGCCAGTTCGGCGATTGCTGGATCAACATCGAGCCGATCACCGCCGAGCAGGCGGCGGCCGAGGAGCTTGATTTCTCCGACGCCCTGGCGTTCGAGAATGCCGTCGTCGGTGGCTCGATCCCCAAGGAGTTCATCCCCAGCGTCGAGTACGGCGTTCGCCAGACCGCCCTGGGCGGCATCATCAGCGGCTTCCCGCTGATCAACTGCAAGGTGACGCTCAACGAAGGCTCGTACCACCCGGTCGACTCGTCGCAGGTCGCCTTCGAGCAGGCCGGTCGCCTGGCGCTGCTCGAGGCTGTGCAGAAGGCAGGCCCCGTGCTGCTGGAGCCGGTGATGAAGGTTGTGGTCACGGTGCCCGAGGAATACTTCGGCTCCGTTACCGGCGACATCAGCAGCCGTCGCGGCATGATCGTCGAGCAGGAGGACCGTGGCGTGGTGAAGCTGGTGACCTGTGAAGTGCCGCTGAGCGAGATGTTCGGCTACACGACGCAGCTCCGCTCGCTGAGCCAGGGCCGCGCGAGCAACACGATGGAGTTCCTCGAGTATCGCGCGATGCCGCGAAACCTTCAGGAGGAAGTGATCAAGGCCGGCATGAAGAGCTGAGGCCTGCCGAAGGGCCGAGGGCTCAGGGCCGAGGTTTGAGTAAAGGAAGCCGCGAGCGCAAGCTCGCGGTTTTTCTTTTTGTCATCAGGACACAGGCCCGCACACCTTGCTGAGTGGGCAACGGGAGTTCTCGGGGATGCGACGCGTCGGTGTCGAATCCGGCACTGCGGCGCAAGCGAAGTGCATGTGGTTCGCTCGCTCTCAACCGCCATCCAGGAGACCACACGATGCTGAGCATGACCGTTACGCAGTCCTGCAGGACCTTCGGGATCATTACCGCGCTGGTGACTTGCTCGATGCTCACCGGCTGCGCCTCGCGCGGACACGGCCCGTCGAGCGAGTACTACACCGCCATGGGAGAGCTTGGCACCATCGCAATGCCGACCAAAGCCCGCTGGCGCGGGCTGGTTCAGGACCGGCGCGCGGGCAAGCCCGTGGATGTGGACGAGGCGCTCGAAGTGGGCTCCACGCTCATTATGTCAATGGAGGCGCTGGGGCTGCTCGCGGCGGATGCGGGCTTACAGCGCTACTCGTTGAGCGACGAAACACGCGTCGCGATCCAGCAGGCGAAGCAAGCGTTCACAGAACTACAGGCGCGTGATGCAAACCGACGTTGACCGGCTGCACGCCCCTATGCTGCTGCGTGCCGAGCATTCTCCCTTCGAGCAAATCACGCTTTTCCGACTTTCTGAAAGCCCGCCGCGAAGATCCCAAAGGCGGGACGAAGGCGGGCGGCGGTGGAGCGGGCGCCGAGTCCGGCCTGGCATCGGATACTTCGCGGTCCTCGCCGAAGGACGACGCGAAGGCCAAGGGCGACACGGGCAAGTCGTCGGAGGCCAAGCGGGATTGGACGGTCGATCAGCCCCGCGAGAAGCGCAAGGCGCAGCGGTCGTTCTGGGAGCTGGTGCGACGGTTTGCGCCGCTGCTCAAGGGGCATGAGGGCAAGTTCGGCGTGTCGATCGCGTCGGTGGTCATCGCGGCGTTGATCGCGTTGGTGACGCCGATCGGCGCGAAGATCACGCTGGATTATGCGATCGCGCCGGGCGCAGCGCAGCTTGAGCAGCTTGAACGCATGGGCTGGAGCGAGCGGCGACTGGAGCTTGCGTGGTGGATTGCGCTGATCTCGGTGGGCATCGTGATCATCTCGCTGATCGTCGGCACGATCGGGCGATACCAGATGACGCGTCTGAGCAAGCTTCTCCAGAGCGAGGTGCGACGCCGGGTCTTCGGGCACCTCTCAACGCTGCCGCTGCATCGCTTGTCGTCGCTCAAGAGCGGCGGCGTCTCGAGCATCCTGCGCGATGACGCGGGCGTCGTCGGCGAGATGCTCTTTAGCGTCATGTTCAACCCGCTGCGCGCGGTGATCACGCTCGTCGGCGGCCTCGGCGCGATGGCGATCCTCGATTGGCGATTGCTCGTGGGCGGCGTTTCGCTTCTGCCGGCGGTGTGGTTCACGCATCGCACATGGATCAGCCGCATTCGCCCGGTCTACACGACGATCAAGCAGAACCGCACGACCGCGGACGCACAGGCGACCGAGGCGTTTGCGGGGATGCGCATCGTCCGCGCGTTTGATCGTCGTCGCGGCGAGTCTTCGCGCTTCACGAAGAACAACCATCTCATGGCACGCCAGGAGATGTTCGTGTGGTGGTGGTCGCGCGCGATCGAGTCGCTCTGGATGCTGTTGATCCCCAGCGCCACTGCGGTCGGTCTGGCGTACGGCGCTTCGCAGGTTATGAACGGACGCTTGACCATCGGCGATATCGGCGCGTTCTTGACATATCTCGGAATGATCCTGGGGCCGATGGAACTGCTCGTCGGCACCGCGTCGCAGCTCCAGAATGGCCTGGCGGGTTGGGATCGCTGCCTGGATGTGCTAGACGAGCCGACTGAGTTCGATTCGGCAAAGGCCGGGCTCGTCGCCTCGGGGGCGGCCGGCGCGGGTGTAGGTGCGATCGCCGCTGGCACGGCGCTCGGCGCGGCGGTGGTGACGCCGGTGCTTGTCGATCTCAATCGCGCCGACGTGCGGGGCGAGGTGCGACTGCGCAACGTGTCGTTCACGTACCCGAGACAGACCGAGCCGGTGCTGTCGGATATCAACCTCCACGTCCCGGCGGGCACCATGGTCGCGCTCGTCGGCGCCAGCGGCAGCGGTAAGACCACGCTCTGCAACCTCGTCGCGCGGTTCTTTGATCCGTCATCGGGCACGATCGAGCTTGACGGCGTGGACCTGCGGCGTGTGAACGTCGAGAGCTATCGGCGGCTGCTGGGCATCGTCGAGCAGGACGTGTTCCTGTTTGACGGCACCGTCGCGGACAACATCGCGTACGCGGATCGAAGCGCGAGCATGGAGCGGGTGATCGAGGCGGCGAGGGCCGCGAACGCCGAGGAGTTCATCGTTGGGCTCGATAAGCAGTACGAAACGGTCATCGGCGAGCGCGGCGTGCGACTCAGCGGTGGCCAGAAACAACGCATCGCCATCGCCCGCGCGCTGCTGGCGGATCCGAAGATTCTGATCCTGGACGAAGCGACCAGCAGCCTCGATACGCGCAGCGAGCGGCTGATCCAAGGATCACTCTCGACGCTGATGAAGGGGCGCACGAGCTTTGTCATCGCTCATCGCCTGAGCACGGTGCGCGACGCGGGTGTGATCGTCGTCCTTGAGAAGGGGCGCGTGGTGGAAATGGGCACGCACGACGAGTTGCAGGAGCGCCGCGGCGCGTACTACAGCATGCTGCAGATCCAACTCCACGCGGCGAAGGACTACGCGATCTGATGCCGGCCGCTCCGAGCTCGTTGGCCCGCGATGGTGCGGGGAGAGGGGGCCGCGTCGTGTGTGCTTGCGTTCACCGACCGATCAGCCGCAGGGACGAGCGTCGCTACTCGAAGTACCTTCGGATGAAGAAGTTGTAATCACCCTCGGTGACGCGCCCGTTTGGGCCGGCCAGACCTGCGTCGTCGGCAACGTCGGCGTAGAGCGCGAAGTTCAGGTCATCGCTGAACAGCGCTCGGAAGAAGAGGTTGTAGTCGCTTTCGGTGACACCGTTGTTCACCGAAGCGGGCGCAGCGTTGCGCGGCAGGGGATTGCCAGCATCGTCGGCGATATCCAGCGAGTCGTTGCGGTCAAAGTCGCGTGCGAGTGCCGCGCCGCCGATGGGTGCGAACTCGCTCTGCCCGGGCGCGAGCGATTGAAGGATGAGTATCGAGTTCTCGTCCGAGTAGGAGTATTCGATCCGAAGCGTGTGCAGCCCGGCGTTGAGCGAGAGCGTCGAGACCGAGTTCACGACATCGCTGCCACCCTCGGCGTTGATGACGAGGGTGCCGCCGAGATACATCCGCGCGTTCCCGGCTGAGGTGAGAGCAAACGTGTAGGGCCCGGACTCGCTGGCACGAAAGTAGCCGGTGAGCAGGGCCGCGATGTGGTGATCGTCGTCTGAGGTCGGGGAGACGAACCCGGGCCCGAGGATGAGCGTCGGGATGATGGCCGTCGATTGGGCGACGTATTCGTCGAACACGGGGAGGAAGGTCTGAGCTGAGGGCGTCGCGAAGAAGTTGATCACAAGTCCGCGCGAGGCTTCCAGCGGGCCCGTTGGCCTGAGGGAGCCGAGGAACTGGCCTTGTTGCATCGCCAGCGCGCGGGCGGCGTTCAGGCGGCCGGCACCGAACTCGGCGTCCTCGCCCGGCGCGCCGATGTCGATCGCGGAGTTGGTCAGAACGTTCTGAATATCGTCGGGCGAGACGGCCGAAGCGATCGACCAGAGCAGAGCCGCGACGCCGGCGGCCTGCGGCACAGCGAACGAAGTGCCGGTGGACGACGTGTATTGATTCTGGATCATCGTCGAGAGGATCTCGACGCCGGGGGCCGCGATATCGATCGGCGAGCCGAAGTTTGACTGCGCGTAGCGCCGGTCGGCGCGGTCAAGCGCTGAAACGATGACGACGTCGGGCCAATCGGCAGCGCCGGAGAGCTCGCTACCGGAGTTTCCAGCCGCGAAGAAGAGGAGGGAGCCGAAGGACTTCAGGACGCTCCCCCGGAGGCCGACGCTGGGGCTGCTCACGCCGTTGTACGACACGCTGACGACCTGCGCGCCATTGCGAGAAGCCCACTCGGCACCGTTGAGGATGTCTGACAGGAATGCGGTGCCCGATGCGTTGTTGGTGCAGCGGATGGGGAGCACTAGGACGCCGGGGGCGATGCCGGAACCGCCGAGGTTGTTGTTGTTCTGCGCTGCGACGATGCCGGCGCAGCGGGTGCCGTGGCCGGTGCCGGAAATGTCGTTGAACGGGCCGGCAGCGCTGGCCAGCGCGCTGGAGCTGACGCTGTTGTGGCCGGGCAGAACGAGCCGCCCAATGAGATCCTGGTGTGTCAGGTCCACGCCGGAATCGACAATCGCGACGATCACGTCGCCGGTGCCCTCGGTGGTCGGCCACGCCTCGAGCGTCTGCACGGCGGTGTGGTGCCATTGCTGGGGCGTGAGCGGATCACCGCTGCCGGCTGGAAAGCAGAGCCAATCCGGCGTGACAAACTCGAACTCACCGGTGGCTCGCATCCGGCGGATGAAGCCCGCATCCGTCTCTTTGTCCGGCACGCGGACGATGTGCTCGCCCGTTGATTCGACAACGGAGATGAGCTGGCCCTTCAACTGCGCCAGCGCTCGGCTCGGCACTAGAAGACCGTCAGGCCCGAGGCGCGGCCTCAGGATGACGCGCCCAGAAAGCTGGAACTCTCCGGCCCGGCCGACGACATCGGACGGGTCCAAGATCGGCGTCTCTGCAGTGAAAGCGTCGATGCCCGCGGTGCGGGGGGATGCGAAAGCCGGGACGCTCAGGAGCGCCAGCACGCCGACAAGAAGAGTGGCTCGATTGACCATGGGCGCAGCCGAGAGAGAGAGACGGCCCGACGATGCTCCTTACCACTTCCATTGTGCCACGAGAGGCAGAAGGTTGCAAATTGTTTGGCAAGTTCGCGCGCGAATCCGTCTCGCGGCTGGGAATATGGGCAAGTTTGCTCCGTACCGTGAGTGTAAACACTTTATTCGGGGGTGTGAAGAACGTGTGATCAGGGTTCTGGGGGCTGGTGTTCGTGCGTCGCGGTAGGATGGATGGAGGGCGCTGCGGCGCTGTGGGAACGACTTCGACCGGAGGCGTCGGATGGCCAGCGGACCAAGACTCAACGCGGAGATGGATGCCCCGGCATCTGCGGGCGGTGATTGCGCCGTTGGCGGCTCTGATGCGGCGGGCGATGCGAGTTGGCTCTCGGTCGCATCGGGTCAGATCGGCCGGAAGCTCGCGCGTCGAATACGGAGGGTTGGCGAAGGCAAGGCGGCGAGCGTTCCCAAGATCCACCAACTGCGGGTGCTGTGTCGGCGGGTCCAGGCGGCACTGGATCTGGCGCCAACGTCGGCGATGCCGGCGCGGGTCGCTCGGGCGCTGGATCGGGTGCGCCGGGCGGCGGGGCGCGTGCGCGATGCCGATGTGCTTGCGGAGCTCATCGCAAAGGAGCCGGACGCGGACGCGAGGAGCGCCGGCATCGCGGCGCTGCGGCGCTGGGCGGCGACTCGTGCCGCGCGATCGCGGGTGGCTTTGGCGCGCGTCGCCAGGGCGGAATGCAAGCGCATCGATGAGCTGAGTAAGAAACTCGCGGGAGTGCGAGCGCAGGGCGAGCGTGCACCCGTGAACGCGAGTGATGGTCACGCGTGGCGCGAGCCGCTGGGGCGATTGGTGCGTGCCGCGGAGTTGGTGGGGCGATCGGACTTGCGTGATGTGGACCAGTTGCACGAGCTGCGTATCGCGCTGAAGCGTGTGCGGTACAGCGTGGAGCTGTGTGAGACGGCGCTCGGCGGCGCAGGGATGAAGGTCGCGTCGGGGCTCGCGGGCGTGCAGCAGACGCTCGGGCACCTGAATGACTGCGCGATGATCGCGGCGCGGGCCGAGAAGCTGCTGGTGAAGGCGAGCAAGAACGCTCGGACAGGGGCACACCGCTCGACGGCGAAGCGGGCGAAGATCGCCGGGCTCCGGGCGATTCTGAAGGCCAAGCAACGGGCGATCACCCAGGACGCCAAGATCGCCAGAGAGCGCTGGGCCAGCGACGGGCGCTCGGCTCTTTCGGACTTGCGCGATCTCATCGCGCCGCCGATCGATGTGAGCGATACCCAGGACGCGACGATGGGCGGGCCGACGATCCGACTCGTCGATCCGGACGCGGCCGAGCGCCCGAAAGCTGGCGATGGGCAGCGGATCGGCGCGATCGATATCGGCACCAACTCGATGCGGCTGATCATCGCCGAGGCGCATCCGGATGGCAGCTATCGCGTGCTTGACGACGAGAAGGAGCTCACGCGACTCGGCGCGGGACTTGACGCCAGCGGGAAGCTCTCGGCCAGTGCGATTGAGCACGGCGTCGGCACGCTTGCGCGGATGGTGCGGATCGCCTCGGGCTTCGGCGTGCGGATGCTTCGCGCCGTGGCGACCAGCGCCGTGCGAGAGGCGACCAACGGCGCGGAGTTCTGCCGCTTGGCGGAGAAGCGCACGGGCCTGACGGTGGAGATCATCTCGGCGGAGGAAGAGGCGCTGCTGGCGTATCGATCGGTCGCCGGGGCGTTTGATGTCTCGGGTATGACCGTGAGTGTTGTCGATATCGGCGGCGGCAGCACGGAGGTCGTGACCGCCAGCGCCGGCTTGATCGAACGCGTCGAGCTGCTGCCGATCGGGGCGGTGAAACTCACCGAGCGATTCGGCGGCGCGAAGGCGGCGGCGGGTCGGCGATATCCGGAGCTGCGGAAGTTCCTCGATCGGTTCGTGCGCGATCGAGTCAGTGTTGGGCAGATCCAGCCGCAGCTGATCATCGGCACCGGCGGAACGCTGACAACGCTGGCGCAGCTCTCGATGGCGCGCGCGGGCGCGACGAGGTCCGCTGCGCCTGCACCGACGGGCGCGGTGCGCGGCTATGAGGTCAAACGCTCCGAGCTCAAGGGCATTCTCGATGACTTGCGATCGATGAGTCTTGACCGTCGCACGCGCGTCGCGGGCCTCAGCGCCGATCGCGCGGACATCATCGTGCCGGCGCTCTCGGTGCTGCACACGCTCTGCAAACGCACAGGTGTCAAACGCGTGCGCGTTCACGATGGCGGCATCCGCGACGGGCTGCTGCTGACGATGGTCGCCGAGCTTTTCCCGCAGGACGAGCTTGCCCGGGCCCAGCGTGTGCTCTCGCAGGCGGGGGACGTGATGGCCAGCGTGCGACGGTTCGCCAAGAGCTGCCGCTACGACGCGCCGCACAGCGAGCACGTCGCGAAGCTGGCGCTGCGGATCTTTGATCAGCTTCGTCAGGACGAGCGGCGCAACGGCGCGCTGAACGACGATGCACGCCGACTCCTGGAGGCGGCGTCGCTGCTGCTGGATGTCGGCTACATCGTCAACTACGACCGGCACCACGTTCATTCGTACAACCTCATCGTCCATAGCGATCTGGCGGGCTGGGACCGTCGGCAGGTGCGGCTCATCGCCGCCATCGCTCGCTACCACCGAGGCGGCGAGCCCAAGGACCGCCACCGGCAGCTCAAGGGGCTCAGCGAGAGCGATCGCATCATCGTGCGGAAGCTCGCGGCGATCGTGCGCATCGCCGTGGGGCTCGATCGAACGCACACCCAGAGCGTTGCCGATGTGCGGCTGGCGCCGGCCGGTGACGTGCTGCGTGTGATCGTGGATTCGCCGGCCGATCCGGCGGTGGATGTCTGGGGTGCGCAGCGCAAAAGCGCGATGTTCGCGGGCGTGTTTGGGATTGAGCCGCGGTTCGCGTGGGCCGGTGAGCCCGGCGCCGGGCGAGATCGCAGCGTCAGTCGTTCGCGCGTGACGGTCACGCCCGCGGCGATTGAGCGGGTCAGAGCGAGCGGATGAACGCGCCGACAGCGTTCGACGCGACGCTCGCCTCGGCGTGCGACCACACTTCTGAATGGCCGGGGGCGGTCAAGGAACACAGCGTCGCGCCCGCGCCGGCGCGCCGGGCGATCTCCTGCGAATCCTCGATCGGGCAGACCGCGTCGGCGCGGCTGTGAACGAGCAACAGCGGGCAGCGGAGGCGCGCGGCGTGTTCGGCGCGATCGAACGAGCCGCCGGGCGATCGCCACCGCCACCCTTGGCGTGCCAGCAAACCGATGATGAACATCGCGACGGTGAGAGTGAGGCCGTGGGGCAGGCCGCGGAGGGCGAGAACGCGCCGCGCCGGAGTCTGTGGCAGGCGATATGGCGCTTCGGCGATCACGCCGACGATGTTTGCGGAGCGGGCATCGGCCGCAGCCGCGGCGGCGATCGACATCCCGGCACCGAGCGAGAAGCCCGCGAGCACGAGTCGGGGCGGCGCGCCGGCGCGATCGCCATCACAGACGGTTGCGATGAGGTCCAGCAGGTCGCGGACCTCAGTCGTGCCCATGCGGAGCCACGTCGGCGTGGGTTCGCTGCGCGAGACCGGCGTGTCGGCGTGGGCCGGCAGATCCCACATGACCACGCGGGAGCAATGCGGGAGCAGGGCGATCAGTCGATCCAGCGAGGTGATGCGCGAGTCGCTCCAGCCGTGGGTGAAGATGCAGACGGGGCCGGCGGGATTGTCTGCGGGGATGTCCCAGGCTTCGAAGACGCCCCGCCCGATCGAGGAGCGGAAGGTCCAGGTCTCAAAGCGGCGCGGGCCGTGTGGTGGTGGGAGCTCCGCTGGTGATGCGGGCAGCGAGCGGGCCAGGGCCCAGGTGTAGCCCCGCCGGGGTGGATGGGTAAGGTTCCAAGCGATGGAAAGGATGCAGAACAACCAGGCAACGAGGCCCCCGAGAAGCAGCACGATGAGAAGGCCGAGGATGTCCATGCGGGCTTTCGCGGCTACCGTAGCGCGGGCAAGGGTTGGAGGGCACTTTCCGTTGCGAGCGTTGATTCTGCCAGACGCCGGGTTCCTTGCTCGTGAGCAGGCGCTGATTGCGCGCCTGGAGATCGGGCTCGCGGACGAGGGCGTTCGCGTGGTTCATGCGGTGCCGCGGAGTCTTGGGCTGGCCGAGGCGTCGGGCGGATCGTCGTTGTACTCGACACAAGCGATGTACGCCGACGATGGACTTCGGCTGACGCTGGGGCTGCGAGCCGGAGCGCTGGCGCGGTTGCTGGAGCGCAACGCGATGAGCGAGGGCGGGCGCGCGGCGGGGCGGGCGGCGCTGGCGGGCTCGCGCGTGATCGATGTGGTGCATTGCTTCGGCGTGGACTCGATGAAGTTCGGTGTCGCGATGGCGCGTCAGTGCGGCAGCGCCGCGCTCATCGAACTGTGGACCCGAGAGCACGTGGATCTGGCCGCGAAGATCGTGACGCGATCGGGCCTCGGCGGGCGTGTGCTGTGCATCGCGCCGGATGAGAAGCTGCTGGCGGTGGCGCGGGGGGCACTCGGTGAGCGGCGTGTGGAGCTGGCGAGCTGGGGCGTGCATGTCGTTGATGTGATTCGGCGTCCCAAAGAGGACACCGACCCGGTGTCGGTCATGCTCGTGCTCTCTGGCGAGCGGGCCGGGCGGTCGGCGCTGGGCGCGAAGCAGGCTCGGGCGGCGATGGAGGGCCTCGCGGCGTTCGCACGCTCTGGGCGCGAGGTCTTGATCTTCATCGAGGCCAGCGCCGTCGCGGGATACCCGATCAGCACATGGGGCGCGGAGCTGGGCCTCTCGCACGCGATCACGATCATCCCGGGACTTGAGGCACGGCGCGACTTGCTCGTGCAGGCCGATGTGTTGCTCGTGGCCCAAAGTCTTGGCGAGCATCGCACACTACTGCTGGATGCCATGAGCGCGCAGATGGGCGTGCTGGCCCTGGCCGACCCATGCGTCGGCGCGATTGATGATGCGCACGGCGTGCGAGTTCTGAATGAGGCGACTCCGGCGAGCTGGGGCGAAGCGCTCAAGCGATGGGCGACCGACCCCGAAGAGAACGCCGCCAGAGCGCGGCGCTCGCGCTCGTATGTCATGGAGAAACGCCCGGGCTTCTCGCACTCGGTCGCGGTCGTGCGGGCGTATGCGCGGATCGCCGATGTGAATAATGAGCTTCGCCTCACGCCGGAGACGCAGTCGCCAGGCGGTGCCGCGTGAGCCGTCTGCCGTTTGACCCGAGCAAGATGGGCGGCGTGCCAGCACCGACGCCCGGCGGCTCGCTGCCGGCGGGCGGCGGTTTGTTTGCCGGCGGCGCGGCGCGAGGTGGTAGCGCGCCGTCGCATTCGCCGACAACATTGCCGAGGCCGGGCGCCGCTTCAGCCGGAGAAGCGACGTCTGCGATCGCGGCCAGCGGCGCGAGCGCGGGTGCGGTGCCGGCCGGTGAGCGCCCGCCGATCAGCGTCGCGCAGCTCGCAGCGATCGTCGAGGGGCTCATCCGCGATCACCTGCCGGGCACCATCCGCGTGCTGGGCGAGATCAGCAACTTCAGCAACCGCACGCATTGGTACTTCTCGCTCAAGGAGGGGCAGGTCGGCGGGGCCGTGATCAACTGTGTCATGTTCGCGGGGCGCACGCGCGGCGTCGGCTTTGTTCCCGGCGAGGGGCAGGCGGTGGTGCTCACCGGTCGCGTGGAGTATTACAAGCCGCAGGGCAAGGTGAGCTTCGCGGTCGAGAAGATCGAGCCCGTCGGCGAGGGCGCGCTGGAGCTTGCGTATCGCCAGTTGGTCCAGGAACTGCGGGGGCTGGGGTACTTCGCGCCCGAGCGGAAGCGGGCGCTGCCGACGTTCCCGCGGCGCGTGGCGATCATCACCAGCCGCAGCGGCGCGGCGCTTCAAGACGTCATCAACACTATGAAGCGCCGCTGCCCGGCGGTCGAGCTGGTGCTGATCGATGCGCTCATGCAGGGACGTCAGGCGGCGCCGGGCGTGGCGCGAGCCATCCAGTGGACCGGTGCGAACGCTCCGCGCCTGGGCATCGATGTCATCCTCCTCACGCGCGGCGGCGGCTCGATCGAAGACCTCTGGGCCTTCAACGAGCGCATCGTCGCCGACGCGGTCTTCCAGTGCCCGGTGCCGATCGTGTGCGCCATCGGGCACGAGACGGACACGACGATCGCGGAACTGGTGGCCGATGAGCGGTGCAGCACGCCGACGCAGGCGGCGATGCGGCTTACGCCGGACCGCGAGGAACTGAGCGAGCAGCTTGAGATGGTGCGTGGGCGGCTTGAGTCTGCGCTTCGGCGCGCGCTGCGGCAGGAGCGCGACGCGATCATCGGCCAGCGCCGGCACCTGCAGCCGGTGCTCCGCGCGATGCTCGATGGCCAGTGGCGATTGCTCGCGCAGCTCAGCGCTCGCTTGGAGCGGACGCGACCGACCGCGGTGCTTCACCGTCGAGCGATGGAGCTTGGCTCGATGGCCGATCGGCTGGCTAGCGCGGTGCGCAGTCGCCTGGCGCAGTTGGATGCCGAGGCGCTGCGGGCGGATCTTCACGACGCGATGGCGCGATCGCTCAGCACGCGGCGCGAGTCGCTCGGCGCGATGCACCGCCAACTCGGGCTCGTCGGACCGCTTTCAGTGCTTGCGCGTGGATACTCGGTGACGACCGATCCGCTCGGACGGATCGTGCGGCGCGTGAGTGATGTTGCGCCGGGCGATGCGCTGGCGACGCGTGTGGAGGATGGGGTGATTGAGTCGGTGGTGGGCAGTGATGCGCCGCCGCGGGTGGTGCCGGTGAGGGGGACGGTGGGGGGGGTGGGGGATGGGGAGCGTAAACATGAACGTGAACGTGAAACGGAGGGCGCAGGCGGGGGTGCGGGGGCGGTTGGCGAGGGAGTGGATGGATCGGGTGATGCGATCGTGGCGATGACGCCTCGTGCGAGTGAGCGTGTCGGACGGCGGGCAAAGGCTGGTCGGGCCGGTCGCTCACGCTCGGGCGGGATGGGCAACGATGTGGATTCGCCGCCGGACTTCAAGCCGGGGCCGGGTGATTTGGACGGGCAGCTTGGGTTGTTCTGATCGATGTGGATGAATGACCGAACACCGGAACTCGCGACGAGGCGACGACGCCGCGACGCGACGGATGCACCAGAAGTGGAGGACGCGATGAGCAAGAAGATGTCTGAGAGCGGCGTAGCGATCAATCCCGAGCTGTCGTACGAGGACGCTCGCGACGAGCTGCAAGCGATCATCGAGCGCATCGAGACCGGGCAGATCGGTCTGGAGCAGAGCATGGCGCAGTATGAACGCGGGGCGGCCCTCTACCAGCACTGCAAACGCATCCAAGAGCAGGTCGAGCAGAAGTTCTCCGACCTCACACAGCAGATGCAGGCGGGCGCGGCTGCCAATGACCCCAAGAAGCCAGCCTGAAGCATGGTTCAATTTGCTGCTTTGCTGCTTTGCTGCTTTGAGCTTTGAGCTTCGAGCTTTCCCCCACACCACCCTCCCGCCCT
>JAIEQQ010000100.1 GCA_019747615.1 Phycisphaerales bacterium | reverse complement strand
CTCCCGCCCTCACACCGCCGCACTACGCTCGGTCATGTCCTTCGGACTCTCCCGCGGCCGCGATCTCGACCCTGGCACCGTTGAGGTCCTGACCTCCAGCTTTCCCGCGCTCCCAGACGATCTGCTCTCTCGCCCCGAAGCGGGTTTCCTCGACATCAACGCCTGGTTCCCAAGCCCCACGCAGCCGCTGGAGATCGAGATCGGCTCCGGCAAGGGCTCGTTCATTCTCGGGCAGGCCGAGAGCCAGCCGGGCGTGAACCACCTGGGCATCGAGTACGCGCGCGAGTTCTTCGTCTACGCCGCGGATCGCGTCCGCCGGCGCGGCTTGCCGAACGTGCGAATGCTCTGCACTGACGCCGTGGAGTTCATGCGCTGGCGCGTCGCCAGCAGCAGCGTGAGCGTGATCCACCTCTACTACTCAGACCCCTGGCCCAAAAAAAAGCACCACAAGAACCGCGTGATCCAAGACGCGTTCCTCGAACAGTCCCTTCGCGTCCTCATCCCCGGCGGCGAACTCCGCGTCGTCACCGATCACGACGAACTCTGGGCCTGGGACATGGAGCACTTCACGCGCTGGACCACGCCCGGCGCGATCCGCGAACACGCAACCGCACCCTTCGAGCTAAGCCCGTTCATCCCGCCCTCATGGGTGGGCGAGGGCCAGGCAGTCGCGACAAACTACGAAAAGAAGATGTGCGACGCCGTCGGCAAACAGCCGCACGCGTGCGTGCTTCGAAAGCCGCCAGCCATCAGCCTTCAGCCGTCAGCAAGAAGCAATCCGTAAGCGGCCACGGCTCATTCCCAGCCCGAAGGGCTGCCAGCCAGTAGCCGGGGGTTGAGCGAGTCTTCGAGCGAAACCCCCGGATCGCCAAGCACGAACACCCGCACCCCGAAGGGGTGCACGTCGCATCCACCGCGGCCGCGCCATCGCCGCGCATCACAATCACCAATCCCCACCCCTGCCTTGAAGCTGAAAACTGAACACTGAACACTGACGGCTGACAAAAAGGGTGGCTAACGGGACTCGAACCCGCGACCTCAAGGATCACAACCTCGCGCTCTAACCAACTGAGCTACAGCCACCATCAACGGCCCCATTCGAGGCCGGGGAGGAGTATACGCACCCTCCGCCCGCCGGATTCAGCTTTTGACTCGACTACACCACCGGAGAGCCCCCAGCGGCTATCGTGTGAGCCCCCGGCACCCTTACTCCACGCCTCCCGTGGGACGCGCCGGTCGGTCAATCGCCTCTTTGGAGACTCCGCCCATGGCCGCATCCCTCCTCGCCCAGCTTGATCTCTCCCCCAGCCGCGTTCACGCCAACCTCGCCCCCGCGAAGCTCATTGAAATCGCCATCGCCCGCGGCGAGGGCCAGCTCGCCTCCAACGGCGGCCTCGTCGCCACCACCGGCGACCGCACCGGCCGCAGCCCCAAGGACAAGTATCTCGAAGACACCGCCGCAGTCCACGACAAGATCGGCTGGGGCGGCTTCAACCTCCCGATCACGCCCGCCAACTTTGACATCGTCACCAAGATCGCCATCGATCACCTCAACTCGCGCAAGGACCTCTTCAAGTTCGAGGGCTTCGTCGGCGCCGATCCCACCCATCGCATCAACGCCCGCGTGATCACCGAGCAGGCCTGGCACTCGCTCTTTATCCGCACGCTCTTCATCCCGCAGGGCTCCAAGGCCGCGGGCGAGAACGCCAAGTGGAGCATCGAGAACAACGGCTGGACGATCATCAACGCCGGCAAGCGCCGCCTGACTGCCGCCGAGCAAGCCCAGCTCGGCGTCAAGTCCCCGGTCATCATCGCCCAGAGCCTTGAGAAGAAACTCGTCGTCATCGTCGGCACCGAATACGCCGGCGAGATGAAGAAGTCCCTCTTCTACGCCATGAACTTCGACATGCCCGAGGCCGGCGTCTTCCCGATGCACTGCTCGGCCAACGTCGCCAAGAACGACCCGTCGAACGTCGCGCTCTTCTTCGGCCTCTCGGGCACCGGCAAGACCACCCTCAGCGCCGACCCCAACCGCGCACTCATCGGCGACGACGAGCACGGCTGGTCAGACGAGCACGGCGGCGGGGTCTTCAACTTCGAGGGCGGCTGCTACGCCAAGTGCATCAAGCTCAGCAAGACCGGCGAGCCGCAGATCTGGGACGCCGTGAAGTTCGGCAGCGTGCTCGAGAACGTGGTCATCGACCCCGAGACGCGAGTGCCGGATTACGACTCGGACAAGCTCGCCGAAAACTCCCGCGCGACGTACCCGATTGACTACATCCCCGACGCGATCATCCCCAGCCGCGCCGGCCACCCGAAGAACGTCATCTTCCTCACCGCCGACGCCTACGGCGTCATGCCCCCCATCGCCAAGCTCACCCGCGAGCAGGCGATGTACTACTTCATCAACGGCTACACCAGCAAGCTCGCCGGCACCGAGCTCGGCGTCAAAGAGCCGCAGCCCAACTTCAGCGCCTGCTTCGGCGGCCCCTTCCTCCCACGCCCCGCCATGGTCTACGCCGAGATGCTCGCGGCCAAAGTCTCCAAGCACAACGCCGACGTCTGGCTCCTCAACACCGGCTGGACCGGCGGCCCCTACGGCACCGGCTCACGCTTCAGCCTCAAGTACACCCGCGCCTTCGTCACCGCCATCCTCAACGGCACCCTCCGCAACGCCAAGTTCACCCCCGACGCCATCTTCGGCCTCCCACTCCCCGACGCGGTCGAAGGCGTCCCCAGCGAACTCCTCCACCCCCGCAACACCTGGAAAGACCCCGCGGCCTACGACGCCCAAGCCAAGAAGCTCGCGCAAGGCTTCCGCGATAACGACAAGAAGTTCGCCATGCCGGACGCGGTACGCGCGGCGGGGCCGCGTGGGTGATTCTGGGTACCCCCTCTCTCCGAGAGGGGTATCGAATCAGACCCGCAAGTCGCTCCTTGCCACTCCCGACTCACGCAAGATCACTGATCGCAAAGCCGATCAGTGCCACGACCCCCGCGCCCCCTCAGCATTGTTCGGAGGCAACTGTGTATATCCAGATCATTCGACTGATGCTTGATGAGTCGTTCGCAGTGTACAAGTTCTGTGATCATGATGCGGACGGAGATTGGGGTGAACTAGAAATCTGTTTGAAATCCGGCAATATCAGACTGCTCAAGCCGGCCGCCAATCGACACGAGTTCGTGTATCCGCGTGCGGCGCGGAAGATCGCCACGCACTGGAAGCAGGGGTCGTTACCTGAACAGACGGCGTGGGCTTCTTGACGGGAGCGTGGCCCTGACCCCCTGCCACTGATCCGGCCCTGCGGATCAGCACACCTTGCCTCCGGCCGCCCCCGAGCACTGAACGCAAAGCCGTTCACCGGCACGGAGCGAATACACTCCTTCCCCCGAAGGAGCCGCCCATGCCCGCGCCTGACAAAGCCCCTGATCTCCGCCGCGATATCGATGCCCTCTTCGATCACCTGATCAAGAACAACGCCCACGACATCGACACGCCGCTGGAGTGGCACTTCACGCTGCGCTCGCCAAAGCTCGCCGCGCTTGAGCGGCTCGCTGAGACGCTCGAAGACGAGTTCCGCGTGGACCTGCAGGAGTCCGTCGAGACCACCGAAGGCGGCCGCACGTTCGACGGGCCGCCTGCGCTCTCGATCGTCGTCGTCGATGCGCTCCGCGCCGACAAGGTCAAGAGCCTGAGCGACCGCTTTGAGAAACTCGCCAAGGCCAACAAGCTCGAGTACGAGGGCGTCAGTTCCTTCGAGGCCAGCGAGGACGACGAGGATGAGGACGACGCCGGCTGGCTCTCGCTGGAAGACGCCACGCGGCGGCTCCGCCAGTTCGCCGACTTCGGCGTTGAAGAGACCGACGAGCTGAGTCTCGTCTTCGCGATCGTCGCCGATGACCAGCGCCACGCGCAAGCGATCGCCAAGGCGCTGAAGGCCGCGGGCGTGCAGAACGCCGAGGTGATGGACGACGAGGGCGAGTTCGGCGTCGTCGCCTCCATCTTGGGCAATCACAGCGAGCCCGTACTCGCCAAAGCCTTCGCCAAAGTCGAACGCGTCGCCAATGACACCAAGGCCAACTTCCTCGGCGTCCAGTTCGACGGCACCGAAGACGACGAACCGGGCGATGATGACGACGACGACGAGTGAGGGAAGGGGCCGAGGGCCAGAAGCAACGCGAACGCGAACATGAAACAAACCGGCTCGCGTCCTTTTCACGTTCATGTTCACGTTCAGGTTCAGGTTCAGGTTCAGGTTCAGGTTCAGGTTCAGGTTCAGGTCCAGGTTCAGGTTTGATCTCCCTCCGCGTACCTCCGCGCCTCCGTGTACATGCCTTCTCCCGCAGACCAGCCCCTGAGCTCGCGCTCAGGGCTCCCTTTGTCTTCCCTGCGTTCCTCCGCCGCCCCCGCGTCCTGTGCGTACTCCGGTCTTCAACACGAACCATCCCTATACTCTCTCCCTTCGGAAGTTTCCTGACAAAGACCAGCCAAGGATCCCTCATGCGCATCGATGTTGTCGGCAAGCACCTCGAAATCACACCCGCCATCAAGTCTCACGCCGAGGCCAAAGCCGGCAAACTCGTGAAGCACTACGACGGCGTCCAGCTCGTCACCGTCCGCTGCGAGCAGGAGCCGCACAACAAGGGCTTCCACGTCGAGATCGTCGCCGATGTCGAGAAGCACGAGGACTTCGTCGCCCACGAGAAGCACGTTGACCTCTACACCGCCATCGACGGCTGCGTGGACAAGGTCGCACGCCAGCTCACCGACTTCAAAGAGCAGCTCAAGCAAGGCAAGCGCGGCGGGCCCTCCGCCGACGGCCTCTGAGCCCGAAGCCGCCGCTCTTTCCCTCGGCCCCCAACCCACCCCCCCTCCCCCAAGCACGCGGCCAAGCCCCCCGCCCGTGCCAATGATCCACTTCCCCTTGCGCCCGGGATGTATCCCGGCTGCGCGTGTTCTCAACCCCCCGCCCCCCGCTGAGCGACCGCTATGAAGCTCTCTGAACTCATCGCCTCCGGCGCCGTGGTGACCCAGCTCAAGAGCCAGGATCGCGATCAAGTGATCCACGAGCTGATCGACGCGCTCATCGCCAGCAACGCCGCCTCCGGCGAGCACCGCGCCGAGCTGCTCAAGCGCGTCCTCGATCGCGAGAACCGCGGCACCACCGGCTTCGGCCGAGGCGTCGCCGTCCCCCACGTCAAGCATCCCTCGGTCAAGCGCATGGCCGCGGCGATCGGCCTCTCCAGCACCGGCATCGAGTTCAACTCGCTGGACAAACAGCCGGTCTACTCCGTCTTCCTGCTGCTCTCACCCGAGGACCGGCCCGAGGAGCACCTGCTGGCCATGGAAGTCATCTTCAAGAACCTCAGCAAAGAGACCTTCCGCCGCTTCCTCCGCCAAGCCGGCTCCGAAGCCGAAGTCCGCTCACTGCTCGACGACGCCGACACCCAGCAACTCGCGGGCTGAAAGAACCCACCTCCCGCTCTCACCCCCTCTCCGCCGCCCTGCCTTCATTTGGCCATTTGACCATTTGACCATTTGGAAATTTGTCTACTTCCTCCGCCAAAGTGAAAATCGTCAACCGCCTCGGCCTCCACGCCCGGCCGGCGATGTGCTTCGTTGACGTCGCGATGCAGTTCCCCTGCGAGGTCAGCGTCAAGCGCGCCGACCAGACCGTTGACGGCAAGTCCATCATGATGATGATGCTGCTCGCGGCGACGCAGGGCACAGAGCTGGACATCGTCTGCGAAGGCGACCAAGCCGAAGAAGCCTGCGCCGCGCTCAAGAAGCTCGTCGATGGCGGATTTGACGAGGAATAGCTCGCGAGCCGCCAGCCGCCAGCCATCAGACTTCAGCAGATGTCTTCTGCTGACAGCTGGAAGCTGAAGGCTGAAAGCTCCCCCTTACGGGCACCCGTTAAAGTACACCGCGAAGAACAGGTTGTAATCGCCTTCGGTGACGCCGTTGTTCACAAACGGTGGAATGCCGCCGTTGCCAAAAGGCGGGAGCGCCTGGCCGGTGTCGTCGGCGATATCGCACGCCACGCCCGCCTCGAAGTACTGCGAGAAGAACAGGTTGTAATCGCCCTCGGTCACCCCGTTGTTCACTGCGGGCGCGATGCCGCCGTTGCCGTTGGGCGGTAGCGCAGTGCCCTGATCATCAGCGATGTCTGCGGGGCTGCATCGCGTCACGCTGACCCCGGGCAGCTCGGCGCGAAGGATCACACGCCGGGCGCTGCCCCCGGCGTTGACCACCGCATTGACGACGACAAAGCGATCACGCAGACCGCTGGCGTTTCCGCCCGAGCTGGAGCCCGGGGCTCGCCCAGTTGCGATCGACGTGGCCGAGGTCACCGTGACATCGCCGAATGGGGCGACTGAGATTGTCTGCCCGGGTTCGACCACCTTGCTCAACCCCTGCGCCGACACGACGTAGAGCGAAGAGCCCGCCACGCTCGGCGTTGTCACCGACACGAGGCAACGGCCGGACTCCGCCGCGAGCAGATCCAGCGACGTGATCTCCCGACAGACCGCGCCGGGCAGCACATCGCCCACGCTCAGCACGCGCTCGATGCCCGCGCTGGTGTGGCGGAGGAGCACTTTCGTTTGGAGCCCGCCCGGCGCCGCGACGAACGCGGTGAACAGCGTCTCTGCGGCGCTCGCGGCGATCAAAGTCGTCGGGCCCGTTTGAATCGACTCAACAACGCCCACGCCGGGAATGCTGTCGCCCTCGTTCAGCAGGGGCACAATGCCAGCGCTGCTGGCGCGGAAGATGCCCCTTCGCGAAATGAGACCGTTGCCAAAGAAGGCGTGGAAATCGATGTGCGTGCCCGCCGCGCTTGGATCTTGGAGGCCTGTGAACGTGAACTCTGGGGCCTGGCCGGGCACGGCGTCGCCGATCTTCACAACCAATCGCGTCGCGCTCGGCGGCGGGCCGCCGATCAGGAGCGCCGGGGTTCCGCTGGGCTGGAGATCGCCGGCTCGCGCCAGTGCGCCGGTCTCGGTGACGCCGAAAAGCCGAATGTTGTCAAGCGCCGTGCCCTGGCCGACGAGATCAAGAAACACACGCTCGAGCGGGCCGCCGGATGTCACGAACGCGGCCTGACCCGCGGTCGAACCCGAGATCCCGGCTTGCAAACCGACGAGGCCGGTCGCATCGTTGATCAACGCATCGGCCTGCACCTGGGTGCTGGGCAGAAACACCCCGCCGCCGGTGCCCGGCAGTGTTGCGCCTTGCACCAGAAGATCCGCGAGCGCCGCCGGTGGACCGAGTCGATACCGCTCAATCCCCGACGCCCCGCTCTCGAGCACGAGCACGCGCCCATCAGGCGCGACGCGCTTGCCCAGCGGGACCGGCGCGCCCGGCGGGGCACTGATGACCAGCGCCGGAGCGACGTTGAGGTCATCGACGTACACGCCCTGTGTGCCACTGGTGAGCGGGCCGCTGAACAGCACACGACCGGTGGCCGAGACATCGACGCCGAAGATGGCGCTGGAGAACGGCGCGCCGGCACCCGGCGGCGTCTCACCCTGCACAGCAACCGTCGTCAGCACCACATCCCCCGCGCTTGCCGGCGGCGTGCAGGTGAAGGTCAGCGACGCCGCCCAAGCCGCTGAGATCGCCCCATCACGAGTCGCGGTGCCGGCGACGACCGTGCCGTCGTCGGAGACCGCGAACGCCGAGCTCAGCGACCATCCCTGCAAGTCCTGGCCGTTGGCGATCAGCACGTCCTGGATCGATCGCATCCCCAGCGCGCTGGTCCACACGAAGGCCTTGTTGTTGCTCTGGCCCACGATGACCGCGCCGTCGCGGCTCACATCGAGCGCCGTTGAGCTTGCACTCTGCGGATCACTCAGCGTGCCGAGCGACACCATGCTGCTGCCGGGCACCGTCGCGCGGAACGCACGTTCGACGATCGTTCCCGGCGCGACGAGCTGCTCTGAAACGCCGACGACGACGGTGCCATCCGCGCTGATGCCCAGTGATCGAGACGACTCGCCGCCGCTGAGCACGCCGAAGTCGTAACTAACGTTCGCGCCGATATCCCGAGCGCCGGCGCGGGTGAAGTCGATGTCCGGCGTGGGTGGATAGCCGTAGCCGTTGCCAGGGATGAACTTGCGCGCGTCAATGGCGACCAAGTTCGAGTTCTCGCCCGCGACTCTGGTCGCGGAGACTTCGGTGTACGTCGGCGGCACGGGAATGACCGTCGCGGCGGCGTTGCCAACGCGATGCGCCGAGCGACTCAGCGTCACGGCGCCGTTGGAGCTGATATCGACCAGTCGTTGCGTGCCGAAAGGCTGTCCAGGGCCAGGCGACACCCACCGGAATCCACCGGAGTTCTGCGAGCCCACGACGATCAGGCCCGACGCGTCCACGGCGTCCGCGGTCGAGAACTGGCTGCCGGCGACGACACCCAGCCGCTGCGTCGTCCCGTCGAAGCGATGGCGAAAGGCGATCTGCGGACTGAACAGAGCGCTGTCAAGGCCGATGCCGACGACGGTGGTGCCGTCGGCGCTCATGGCGTGAGGCGCGATGAACTCAAAGCCCTCGTTGTCCAACAGCTTGAACTTGGTGAACTGGGCGTCCGCCGTGGCGGTGCCAGCAAGCGCCATCAACGCGCACGCCATCGGAGCCGACACTCGCTTTGCAATCACGCCACAGTTCATACGCACACTCCTCGAGAGACCCAAAGGTACCACATTCCAAGCGGATTGCCCGCCGGCAACGGTGAAGTGTGCGCGAGTCGCCAAACCGAACATCCGATCAGAAGCCGTCCGAGGGTCGGGCTCGTCAGGCCGTCGAACGCGTCGCCACGCCCGTCCGCCTCGCCGCAAGCGTCATTTGCGTCCGCACTTAACGCGGCGGATCGGGGCGTTTCGGGATGATCTCGAACCGGCTGATGAGCGTGACGCGCAGCTCGTGCTCCGCATCGAGGCCGCGCCGCGCCAAGGCGTCTCGCACCGCGCGAGCCGAGCTCTCAATCTGATCGATCCGTCGCGACGCCGAGATCGAGCCGGGGTGCACCCGATAGCAGTACAACGCCTCGGGCACGTGTGCGAACTTCGCCACCTCGCTGGCCCGCAGGCAAAAGTCGTAGTCAGGGCTCGTCGCCAGATCGGCACCGATGCCCCCGCAGCGCTCGTAGACCTCGCGCCGGAACAGCCGGAAGTGGAACGACACCAGTTCGGTCAGCAGCAGGTCGGGCGTGAAGGGTCTGGCCACGCGCACCGGCTCTGGAATGATGCGCCCGTGCTGATCGATCTTGACGTGATCGGTATACACCAGACCGATTTCTGGCCGCGCGCGAAGCACGCCCAAACACCGCTCAACGGCGCTGGAAACCAGCAAGTCATCGCTATCGACCCAGCCGACAAACTCGCCGCGCGTCAGCTCGTGCGCACGCCGCAGCGCACCGACGCAGCCGCGATGCGGCTCACAGAACAGCCGCACGCGGATGTCCGAGCTGGCGACCTGCCGCACAACCTCGCGCGATGCGTCGGTCGAACCATCATCAACAACGACGACCTCCAGATCGCCGAACGTCTGTGTCAGCACGCTGCGCAGCGCGCTCTCAACGAACGCCTCGCGATTGAAGAGCGTCATGATGATCGAGACCGTCGGCATCGTCAACTGAGTGTACTGGATCGGCACGCCACGTCGGCGCAAACGAGAAAGCCCCGGCGTGTGCCGGGGCCTCGTGAGAGTTGACGAAGTTTGATCTGCGGCCGAGACAGCCCCGAATCGACCTTCAGTTACGGGCAACCGTTGAAGAAGACGCTGAAGAAGTAGTTGTAGTCGCCCTCGGTCACACCGTTGTTCGCTCCCACCGGCGGCGCGACACTGGCGTCATCGGCGATGTCCGCCACCGGCAGAGCATCAAAGAACGCGCCGATGAAGGCGTTGTAGTCGCCTTCGGTGAGACCGTTGTTGACGCCGACGGGCGGCGCGTTGCCCGCATCATCGGCGATGTCCGCCGGCGAGCACGTCGCTGCCAGCGTGTAGAACTCTTGACCCGTGAGCCCGTCGGTGGCGGTGAAGAACAGCTTGCCGTTCAACGCGGTGAGCTGGCTGATATTCGAAGAACCCAGGCCACGGTTGATATCGCTCTCTCGCTTCAGAGAGCCCAGCGTGCTGGCGTTGATCGACCAAAGCTCAACGCCGGCCTCGGCGTCGGTGCCAGCAAAGTAGAGCACGCCGTCGAGCACGACCATGCGCTCGTTGACAGCGCCGGAATCCAAGCCGGGATAAAGATCCACAACGCGGATGGTGGCCCGGTCGGTGCCGTCGGTGACCCACAGTTCCTTGCCGCTGACGCCGTCATCAGCCAGGAAGAAGAGCGAGCCGTTCGGGCCGGGGGTCAGTTGCGAGATGCGAGCGCTCGCGAGGCCGGGGCGGATGTCGCGAACCAGCCGCGTCGAGAGCGGATCAGCCGGGTTCCCCGTGGTGACCCAGAGTTCCTGACCGTTGACGCCGTTATCTGCGAGGAAGAACATCTGCGACCCGGACACCACGCCGGGCCCGGAGCCCAGCGGCGCGCCATCGGCCCCACCGGGGCTGACGTCCTTCAAAAGCTGCGTCGTGCTGCTCGCGGTGTTGAAGCGGTACCACTCACGCCCGCTGGCGATCGTCGCCGCGGTGAAGAAGATGTTGTTGTTGAACACCGTGATGTTCGCCGGCTGGCTCCCGCCAGCGCCGACAACCAGATCCGTCAGCCGCACCGTGCCGGCGCTGGTGCCGTCGGTGCGATAGAGCTCGGCGCCGTTGGCCGCCGTGATGCCCGTGAAGTAGACCGTCGTGCCCAGCGCCACGGGGTACTGCTCAGAGCCGACGCTGATGCCGGAAGCCGCCCCGGTATTCAGATCACGCACGCGGACCGTGCCGAGTGTCGAGCCGTCGGACTTCCACAGCTCGATGCCCGCGACGCTGTCGGTCGCCGGGAAGTAGGCCACATCACCGACCATCGCATACCGACCCGCCGCCGTCGCCGCCGACGCGGTGCCCAGGCGGACGTCGCGAGGCAGCACCGTGCCGCTTGCCGTCGCGTCGGTCGTCCAGATCTCCTTGCCGTTGGCGAGGGTCGTCGCGTTGAAGAACGCGCGATTCGGGCCGACTGCGAAGAAGTCGCTCTGCGAGATGCCGCTGGCCTCGTCGGGATTGATGTCCTTGAGCTGCGCCGTGGTCGCCGGCGTGCCAGTGCTCGTCCACAGCTCGCGCCCGAAGAGCAGCGAGCCAAGGCCATCGGTCGCCGAGAACAAGAGCGTGGAGTTCTTGAATGACGTCAGCGAGGTTGGGGAGCTATCGCCGTTGGTGAGCGACAGATCCTTCAGCAGCGCCGTGCCGTCGGTCGTGCCGTCGCTGCGCCAGAGCTCGATGCCGTTGTTGCCATCGTTCGCCGCGAAGAGCAGCGTGTTGCCGACCGCGACGAGCTCACGGGGGAAGCTCGATGCGCCGCCGTTGGTGTTGCAGTCCTTCAGGAACGTGAAGCCGCTCTCGTCAAACTTGTACAGCTCGATGCCGCGTGCAAGGTCCGTCGCGCTGAAGTAGATCGTCTCGCCGATGTTCGTCAGCCAGCGCGGCACACCACCGGAAAAGCCCGGCAGCAACTCCGCAGCGACTTCAGACTGGAGCCCGCTGGACTTCAATCGGAACAGCTCCTCGCCCGAAGCCGAGGTGTACGCCGCGTAGTACAAACGCGTCGGCGTGACCAGGAAGTTCGAGAACCGTGAGACCTGCTCGCCACTGCCCAGGCCCGAGACCGGCGTCAGCGCGTTGGCGGTGCTCAGGCGATAGAGCGTCTGGAAGCCGACGACCTGCGACTCGGCGACGAAATAGAGCCCGTTGTTGAAGACCGTGAGCGATCGCGCGTTCAGATCGACCGTCGGCGGCTGAGTGATCGAGGTCACCTTCACCGTGCCCGCCGGCGTGCCATTGGTGGACCACACCTGCGTGCCGTTGCCGTCGTTGGCGGTGAAGTAGACCTTGTTGTTGAAGAACGTGGTGTTCGACGGGTTGCCGCCGAGATCCGAGGGATCGATCTCAGCCAACTGCACCGTGCCCGCCTCGGTGCCGTCGGTCAGCCACAGCTCATTGCCGAGGCCGGTATCGGTCGCCGAGAAGACCAGGAAGTCACCAAATGCGCACAGCGAAGTGATGTTCGAGCTCACCGGGCCGGGGAGGATGTCTCGCACCAGGACCGTGCCCGCCGCGGTGCCGTTGCTCTTCCAGAGCTCGCTGCCGGTTTCCGGCGTCGAGGCGATGAAGTACAGCGTGCCCTTGACGTTCGTCAGCCAACGCGTTTCAAGACCCGCGGCCGCCTCGCCCGTGGTGATCTCCTTGACGCGCTTGGTGCCCAGCGTGGTGCCGTCTGACACCCACAGATCACGCGATTCGCCATTGTCGGCGATGAAATACGCCAGATCGCCGACGCGCACGAACTCCGAAGGAACAGAGCTCAGCAGGCCGGGGTTGATGTCACGCACCAGACGGGTGCCTTCGGCGGTGCCGTCGGTACGCCAAAGCTCGGTGCCCTGGGCCGAGTCGGTGGCCCGGAACAGCGTGTATCCGGTCATGCGCAGGAAGGCCTGGGGGTTGCTGGAGACGCCGGTGGGATTCAGTGAGACGTTGATATCCGCAATCCGAGACGGTGAGCCGGCAAACGCCGGGTTGATCGCGGCCGAACCAGCCACGAGAACAAGCATCGCGCATGACATCGAAAACCGTGAAAACTTCATCACAGAGATCTCACTTTCCTCTGAGCTTTGTTCTCAGAGATTGAAGAATGCCCCGCGCAGTAAAATGCGCGCGAACGCCGCCGTTGGAGCCCGTACTTCGACCATTCGAAGCCCGGGCGAACAGATTCAGATGTGGGCGAAACGCAGAGAGAGAGAGCTGTGTCCGAACCAGGCGCGAACCAGACGCCTGTCCGGTAATACGCCACGAGTCTACCGCACGTCCCCGATTCTGCCAGTCCCCGACCCGAGAAAAACACCCCCATCTGGGTTCTCAGCCCGAATTGGGGTGAATTTGCTGTCAATTAAATCGATGTTCATTCTGGCGATGCCGCCATCGCCCGCAAAGGCCGATGCTCGCCCCGTCCAGTTCTCGCCGATCACGCCGCGTTCATCGCGCTTCGTTCGGGAAAATGAGCTTCCCGGGCTGGGTTCGTCGCACATGCGCCCGGTGAGCTACCACGGCACCGCAAGATTACCCTCCGTTTGTCCACAGAAAAACAAGAACCCACGCCGAGTGGGTTTTTGAAGGGATCATAATTCTGGGGAACTGAGGGTTTGCCCTCGAGTTGTCCATCCGGTTACGCCGGCGCGTTCGTCAGAGGGAGCACCCATCAAAGTAGATGCTGAAGAACAGGTTGTAGTCTCCCTCGGTCACGCCGTTGTTCGTCTCCAGGCTCCCGAACGGCGGCAGCGGCGAGCCGTCGTCGTTGGCAATGTCGCACGCCGAGCCCGCGTCAAAGTACGTCGCGAAGAACAGGTTGTAGTCGCCCTCGGTCACGCCGTTGTTCGTGCTGCCGGAGACACCGACCGGCGGCAACGGGGAGCCGTCATCAAACGCGATATCCGCCGGGTTGCAGCGCGGCTCAGAATCCACCGCCTCGACGCCCGTGATCGCCAAGCGCACCCGGCGCGCGCCCAAGATGCCGTCGTCGTCCGGGACCGAGATCACGATGTGCTTGTTCTTTGTCGCGGGGTTGTAGTCCGCCGTGGGCGTGTAGCTGATTGCGAACACGTTGCCCACGTTCCCGCCGCCGGGCAGCACGACCGTTGCGGGCGCACAGAAGCGGTGCTCGATCCGCGTGCGGAAGTTTGCCGGCACCCAGGACTTCTGCTTCCTGACGCGCTCGCTTGTCCCGCTCGGGCATTCGGGCGTTGCACGCTCGACCGCAACCTGATACCCCGGCGCACACGGGAACGTCGCGATGATGTTGTCCGACGCGTCGTGCAGGTACACCTCGACGCCCGTTCCGCCGCCGGCGGTGAAGTCCGCCGCGCTGGTCGTGTGCAGGCCCGAGTCGTCGCAGGTCAGCGCGAGCCGCGAAGACTCCCCGCTGGAATCGCTCAGGGTCGCGACCGCCACAAATGTCTGTCCCTTACGCTTCTTCATGCTCACGCTCAGATCATCGACGGGTCGCGGCGCGACAATCTCAAGCTCCGCCGACTCGCCGTCGGTCTCGCACTCGAGCGCCGTCTGACCGGTCACACGGTCAAACGAGTCCTTCACCCAGTTGTAGAACTTCGTCGGCTTCGGCTTGGTCTTCACGCCGAACGTGTCCGACGAGGCGTCGGTGATCAAGAGGCTTGAGAGCCCTTCCGCCTCAAGGTCGATGGCCGCGAGCAGTGACGGGGCCGGCGCGCCGTTGGCGAATACCGGCTCAAACTCGATGCTCACGACGCCGTCGGTCGTCGGCAAGTTCGAACCGCTGACCCTCGCGACGCCGAGTTGATACGACATGACTTCGATCCACTTCTCACGCCGGGACGAGCACTCGATCGACACCGGCACCGTGGGGCTGAGTGACGTCACGTCGCTGGTCCAATCGATCACCGCGCCGGGCGCTTCGCCCTGGCCGAGCACTTGCCCGCCGGCGCCGCGCAGCGTCCAGCGCACGCTGGTGGCTCCGCTGGACGTGTAGTCGCATGTGTGAGCGAGTTGCCCGGGCGTCGCGGTGGCGCGGGCGCTCAGGCCGACCTGCGCAACACCCTTTGCGGACGAGCCGATGATCCGGACGTTCGGTCCGCCGCCGGGGCCGCCGTATCCGACCAGCAGCTCGGTCGCGTCAAAGGCCACCGACCGCCCGTACTCCGTGTCGCACACGACCGTGCACGCGATCTTCTCCAGCGGCTCGGTCGGCGTCGCTGCGGGGGTCTGCAGCAGCACCTTCCCGCCCTGATCCGCCAGCACCAGTCCGTAGGTCTTCAGCTTCGTGCGGATCGGCACGCCCCGCATGTTCAGCGGCGGGCGCAGGATGCACCCGCCGAGCTTCACGGGATCCTGCCCGCGGGCGAGGATCTGCACGTTGTTCGCCGCGCCCAGTGGCGAGCCCGCCACCGCGTCGCCGCCGACGACAATCCACCGCACCTGCGAGATCGTGATCCCGCCGCCAGAGAGCGCCACCTGCACCGGCGCCGTTGCAAACTCCAGCTTGACCGCGTTGCCCGACACCGTCCAGCGGTCGAGTTGCTCCCCGTCACGCGGGCTGATCGCCAGCGCGTCGTCCACCGGCACCGTTGCGGTGTGCAGCAGTTGACCCGCGCCGTCAAAGAAACTCACCTCGCGGCACGCCCAGCTGCCAGAGGTCCACTTCACAAGCGTGCGCCCCGTGGCGCCCGCCTCCGACTCCTCGATGAACGTGCACAAGGCCATGGTCTGTGTCCCGGTCTTGAGATTGACCTGGATGTCCTTGCGGATGTTCTTGGCCTGCGTGTACGAGCTGGTCAACCCAAACTCCAGCGCCCCGCCGGTGTCCAGCGCCCGGTGCACGAGCGACACGCCGTCCTGGCCCGACGAGCCGAGATTCGAGATCTCCAGCTTCGTTTCACCGGCCTCAACCACCGACGCCACCACACCGTTGCCCACGCCCGACGCGAAGACATCGTCGGGCACCATGTCTCCGTCGGAGTCCGCGTCACGCGGGCCGTCACACTCGATCGCGCATCCCAGGTGAAGCGTGCCGATGTTGGTGCCGGTCACGATCACGCGGCCCGTTGCCGCATACGCCGCCGCGGACGCACCGCCGCCGCCACCACCAACCGATGACACCGCCGAGACTGCGATCCCCGCGACGCCGCTCACCGGCACGGGCGTCAGCCCCGACACCGTGACGACGCGATCAAAGAAGCCCTCGTTCGCGGAGCGCGCTGCGCCCTGCGCGCTGAACGCGTAGGACTTGCTGATGCCCGGCGACGCGCTGTCGACGCCGAGCGTCCATGTCACCACCGGGCCGGGCGCGACGCCGCTGGCCAAGACGCGCCCGCTTGAGCTGAGCAGCCGCCAACTCACCTCCGTCGCTTGGATCCCCGAGAAGTCGTTGACCTCCTCGATCCCCGACGCGGTGCGCGTAAGCGTCACGGACTGCGAGGTCTGGTCGACCCAGCTCTTGACCTTCACGCCGATCAACCGCGCCTCACCGCTCGGCACCGCCTCCAGCGGCGAGAGGTCCACCGTCAATCGCCCGCCCTTGCGTGCATCGATATGTACGCTCACGCCGTCCTGCCCCGAGGATCCGATGTTCAGCACCTCCAGCCCGCCGTCCACCGTCTTGCGCGGGTTGCCCTGTCCCACGCCCTGGACCGCCAGCCCGCCGACCCAGATCGGCGTGCCGACTTCGACCTTCGTGATGTCCACCGAGTGCAGCCCGTCGCCGGTCACGCTCAACTCATCCAGCACGCCCGCCGGCACCGTCGGCGCCACCGGCGTGAACCGAACCCGCGCAACCCCTGAGACCACGGCCCCACTGGGAAGCACGACCTCGCTGGACGGTGAGCAGCAGCGGACGATGCACGCGCCGTCCGCCGTCAACTCGCACTTGAACGTCATCGACAGGTCCGGGTTCACACACCCGGGGATCTGCACGCCCTCGTCGGCCTCGACGATCGCGGTGCCGACGACGCTGCCGTCTTCACTCAGACACTCGACGCGGGTTTGCGTGCTGCCGCGCTCGGCGGGGTCGAACTTCACCACCGGCATGCCGCCCATCGGAGACGAGTTGTACGCCACGCGCCCTTTGATCAGCGACACATGCCCGACGTACTCGTGCTTCGCTTTGCCTTTGAACGTCAACTCACCGCCGGGGGCGCCGCCCGCACCGCCGCCGGGGCGCACCACCATGTCAAACGCCACCGACCGCGCCGCCAGGTCGCGATGAATCACCCCGTCCGCCGTCAGCGACTCGCTACTGCCCAGGTCGAACGTGACGCCCTCGTCGCCGCCGGGCCCGAACTGCGTCAGATGCAACGTCCGCTCGACCGGCGCACACGCCACCGGCGGCGGCAGATCACAGCCCTCGGCGATCGAGACATCCGTCGAGCCCCAGTGTTGCAGACCGCGGTTCACAATGAACACGCCGTCGCGGCTGAACTCACTGCCCGGTGCGATGACGGACGAGCGGATGAGCGACGCATCCTGCACCGTGAGCGAGGACAGCCCGCCCGCCGTCACCCGCAGCGCGCTGGTGATCAGCCCGTCACCCGGGCAGGGCGACGCGATGCAGAGAATCGGGCGCATCTCGATCTGCCCCACGCCCACCAGCGGCGTCGGCGTCAGCCCCGTCACTTGGATCATCCGCACCTTGGTGGTCGTTCTGATGTCCCAATGGGCCTTGAACGGCTTGTCCTTCCGCGCCACCGACCACACGCTCGGCGCGCCAGGCGCGGCTGCGCCCGGATCGGTCATCACGCACTCCAGGAACGCGCCAACTCGCGTGCCTTGCGCCATCACATGCCCCGTCGTATCTCGCACGACCCACTCAACGCTGATCGCGCCCACGCTGGAGAAATCACCCAGCACCGCGCATCGCCCGCCGCCAAAGCCCGTCATGCGCACCTGCCCGAGTGGTGCCCCGCCGCCGATCGCCTGGGCCGTGCAGCGCGCACCGGGCGTGCGCATCAGCGGCCCAAAGTCCGCACTGAACACCGCGCCCGCCGCGGCGTCGGTCTGGATCTCCACCCCGTCGTTGCCGCTGGAGCCCAGATTGTGCACGTGCAACCGGCGACCCACGGGCGGATCAAACGTCGCCCCGCCCAGGCCCGTGTGCAAAATCCCGCTCACCCGGGCCGTCGGCTGCGCCAAACACATCCCGGCACAGCACACCAGCGTCAGGGCCGTTGTCAGATGATGTACACGCGTCATAGCAAAGCTCCAGAAATACAACCACTCACCGCGCACACCAGCGCGGCACACCGAGAGTTGACCCGCAACCCGTCAACCTTGCACCCTTCAACCCAACTAATTGCGAAGTTCACATATCCGCCACGCCGTGCAAACCAAACAACCACCGCCCAAAATCTCCCAAACCCCCGTCAGGCCGCCGCTACCCGTCGTTTTCACGTTCACGTTCACCTTCGAATTCATTCTTTCCCCCTCACCCCCCGCCACCGCACCACATCCGCCTCGCGCCCTGAAAGCGTCGCCACCGTGATCAGGTCGTCGAGCAT
>JAIEQQ010000201.1 GCA_019747615.1 Phycisphaerales bacterium | reverse complement strand
AAGCCGGGCGGGCCATTCGGCCATTCGCCCCAGGCCCACGCCGGCACAGACGCATCAACTTCACCAACCACCAGCCCGATCGCAGCGACACCAGCAAGCAACGCCGCCGGCGAGAGCTCGCACTCACTGGAAGCCGCGATGCGCGAGCCCGAGCGGCGCATCATCCTCGATGCACTCAAGGCCAGCGGCTACAACCGCATGAAAGCCGCGGAGCGCCTCGGCATCAACCGCACGACGCTGTACAAGAAGATGCGCCAGCTCGGCATCGACCCGGGTAAGGAAGCCGCAGGCGGCTGACGCCCGGCTCGAACGGTGCCGCGACGCGACGGCCACAGCCTCAGCGGTACCGCGCCCGCGACTAACATTGCTCAATGAACGCCATCCTTGCGTCCTTCATTCCGAAGCGATCATGGTGGGCGATTCACGCTCGCCGAGGGCCTCGCCTTCGACGGCTGATCTGGATTGCAGCCGCGAGTCACTTGCTTGTCGCTGGTGGTTCCATCGCAGTCGGAGTCGCCGCGGCGTTCGATCTCTTCCAGGAGTACATCAAAAGCTCAACGACCGACATCGTGCTCGCCACGGTCACTGCCGCTCTGATGTGGCTTGTTGTCGTTCGGTTGTTCGCGCCGTTTGAGCAGGAAGACTCCGTCGATCTTGCGCGGCTTGACCGATCGCTCTCGCTGTGGAACACGCCCACCTTGACGCCGGACGAACTCAAGCACGATTCCAGCCTGATCGATCACGGTCCCTTCCTCGGATGGGTCACCGTGACGATTCTCGCGTACATCACATTCGCGACGACGGTCGTGCCATACGTAAGCTGGATTGAAGCTCAAGGCCGCGCGGCCGACATCGACGCCTCATTGCTCCGCCCAACCGAGTTGTCGACGTACGGTGTCTTCGCCGTGCTTTCGCCCGTCCGATTTCGCGTTCAGCGGCTGATGCACCTGCCATCAATGAAGCTCAGCAAGGCCGATGACGCCCTGCCTGAGCCTGCAACCGGAGCGCCAAGATGAACACCGCACGCGTCAGCCCTTGTGCGAATCGGTCGTGCAGGGCGATCCACGCCCGCCGCGGCCCGGGAAGGGTCTGTTCGTGAGTCATGCGAAGTTTCAACTTGGTCGATTCTCGCCCTCGCTCGTGAGCGGTTCGAGGCGTGGACGACGCTTTCGTCGATGGGTTCTTCTGAGCCGGCTTGTTGCGGGCGCGTCCGCCGCGATCAGTCTGATCCTGCTCGGAATCAACATCCACACGCTGGTCCATGTGCCAGGGTTGTTTTCACACGTCACATCGGGGCTCGTCATCGTGGCGAGCCTCGTGTTTCTCGTGCTCGGCACCATGCTTGCGATACTGCCCCATCAACCGTTGAAGAACGAGTTTGATGTGGACATGGCTCGCCTCGACGAAGCCCTGTCGATTCGCGGCGTGCTCGGCATCCGACCACGCACGGGGCCGGGCGTTCTGAGCTGGCTGCTGCCATCCATGCCAGTTTTCGCGTGGATCTTCGTGCTCACGCTCACGCTGTTGGTGGGGATGCTCTTCATGACAACGGTCGACCTCGTTCTTCTCTTGCAAGGCATGTCACCGACGTCGAGTCGCAGCGGCGGCGGCGCGATCTCGGCCGTCCCGCTGGGTCTCTTTTGCTTCCTAGCCATCCACGATCGCATTCAAGCGCTGATCGATCTGCCCGAGATGCGCACTGCCACCACTACGGGTGCTGCTGTACACTTGCCTCAATGAACCGGCTCACCTCCGCGATCCCGCTCCTCCTCGCCCTCGCCGCCACCCTCCCCGGCTGCGCCACCACGCCCCAAACCCCGGCCGCCGCGCAGGCCATCGCCCCGATCGAGTACACGTCGCGCTTCCAAGCCGCGCGCGACGAACTCCTCGAATCCGGCTGGGTGCTGGATCGCGTGGATTCTCGCGCTGGCGTGCTGACGACGCAGCCGCGGGCGGGGGTTGTCCGCACCGGACAGGATGTTCTGGACCGGCTCGATCGAGTCGTCCGTGTCGAGTTTCGCTCGCCCGGCTCGATCAACGCCACTGATCCGTCTCGAATCGACCTGAGCGAGGCGAAACTCCCCACCGAGATGCGCGTCCGCGTCTTCATCCAGCGGACGTACTACCCCGGCTGGCGCCCGTCCCCCACGTCCGTCCGCCTCGGCGGCCGGCACACCGACCCCGAACTCGTGAAGCAAGATATCCAGCCCCGCAGCGAAATGACCGCAGGCGAAGATGTCGGGCTGGCGGGCGAGATTTCCGACCGAATCGCCAAGCGACAGGGGCAGGCGGAGAAGCTCAAAGCAGCAAAGCCGCAAAGCTCGAATTGAGCCGGGAAGGCACTGGGCACTGGGCACTCGGCACTCGGCACCGGCAATCGGCAATCGGCGAATGTTCGGTTTTTATTTGCTGCTTTGCTGTTTTGAGCTTTGCTGCTTTGGCATCCCCACTTTGCCACTTCGCCACTTTGTCACTCTGCCACTTCCCCTGCACCCTTTCACCGGCTATTGTTGAGGCCCGAAACCGGGCGCCGGAGCCTTCCGGCCTTCGAAAGCAGCAACCGGGTCAGATTGGAGATCTCGCGTGGTCCGTATTCGCATGAGCCGCATTGGTCGTCCGCACCGTCCGTTCTATCGCATTTCCGCCGTGGACAGCCGCGTCAAGCGCGATGGTGTTGTTCTTGAGAGCCTCGGCTGGTACAACCCGGTCGCGGCCAAGGGCGAGAAGGACGTCGAACTGAACATCGAGCGCATCAAGCACTGGCTCAGCGTCGGCGCTCAGCCCTCGGACACCGTGCGCGACATGCTCGCCAAGAACAACGTTCTGGATCAGGAAGCCTGGAAGGCTCAGGTCACCGAGCGTGCCGAGGCCGCCAAGAAGGGCGCCGAGAAGCGGGCCGCGATCGCCGCCCAGCCCAAGAAGAAGGAAGAAGCCCAGGGCTGATCTGCCCGGCCGCTTGACCCCCGAATCAAATCACACGCCCGCCCCTCCGGCGGGCTTGTTTGTTTTTGCCCACGCTGGCACACTGAGACCGTCCTCACGCCGCGACGCGGAGCTTCGCGATTTTGTTCCGGCACCCCTCCGGGGTGCGACCTTTCGATCCCACGCTTTCCGGAGGTTGCGCTCGAAGACTCGCTTCACCTCCGGCTACATTCCGCCAGCCCTCCGGGCTTGAAGCCGGGGTACGACAAAGCGGTTTTTCTATGGCTCATGTCTCGCTTCGGCCCTTCCGTTTCTTCCCTCCCTTCGTTGAAAAGATTCCCGCCCCTCTCAAGCCTCACGTCTCACGCCTGCACATGCCTTCGCTCAGAATCGACATCCTGACCACCTTCCCCGCGATGTTCGATCCCGCTCTGCCCGGCGGCGCTCTCAACACCAGCATGCCCGCGCGCGCCCGCGCCGCCGGCCTCATTGATTGGCACGCCACCGACATCCGCTCCTTTGCGACTGACAAGCACCAGAAGACCGACGACCGCCCCTTCGGTGGCGGACCCGGCATGGTCATGGCCTGCCAACCCGTCTACGACGCCGTGATGGCGGTCGAAGCCCTCGACCCGCGCCCCGCGACACGCCTGCTCATGACGCCACAGGGCGAGCGACTCACCCAGCCGCTGGTCGAGTCACTGGCCCTCGCCCCGCGCCTGCTCATCATCGCCGGCCACTACGAGGGCATCGACGAGCGCGTCATCCAGGAACTCGCCCCCCGCGAGATCTCCATCGGCGATTACGTCCTCAGCGGCGGCGAACTGGCCGCCATGATCCTCATCGACGCCATCGCTCGCCTCATCCCCGGCTCCCTCGGCGACGATCAATCCGCACAGCAAGACTCCTTCGGCATCGCCACCAGCTTCCGAGGCGGCCAGCAAACGCCCAAACGCGATCGCATCGAGATCACCCCCGGCTCGCGCCTGCTGGACTGCCCGCACTACACCAAGCCCCGCGTCTGGCGCGGGCGAGAAGTGCCCGACGTGCTCCTCTCAGGCAATCACGAAGCGGTCGAACGCTGGCGCCTAATGCAACGCCTCGAACGCACCCTCGCACGCCGGCCCGATCTGCTCGATCAGTAATCGCCCGAGCCCGATTCAGCTCACGCCGTCGCGACGCTGGATCGCCAGCATCGTCACGTCATCGGCCCGATGCAGCGAGCCGGACAACGAATCGAGCATCGCGCCAAACGCAAGCAACCGCTCGTGTGTCGACACGCCCGCATTGTCCCGCAGGCACTGCGCCAGCGCGTGGCACATCAGCTCAGCCTTGTCCACCACCGGTCGCACGCCGTCCACCTTCCCCGGAATCGGCAGCGCGTCCTCGGCACCGTCGGTGTACATCACCAGCATCTGCCCCGGCGTCAGGCGGATCGTGCTCTGTGCAAACTCGGCCCCATCAAACACGCCCAAGACCGCGCCGTCGAGTTCGAACTTCTGCACCGTGCCATCGGGCGACGCGAGCAACGGGTGCGGGTGCCCCGCCGCGGCGAGGTGGACCTCACCGGTCGCACAATCCGCGATGCCGCACAGCGCCGACGCAAACCGCATCGCCTCCGACGGATGCGAGACCATCTGCTCATTGAGTCTCGCCAGCGCCTCACCGGGCGGGATCAATCGATAGCCGCTGCCGGTGGTTTCCTTGAGCACCAGCTCGTGCGCCAGGATCATCGTGGCCATCGCGGCGCGCACGCCGTGGCCCATGGCATCGGCGATCATGAAGCCCATGTGGGTCTCATCCAGCCGCCAGGCGCGATAGACATCGCCCGAGACATGCCACAGCGGCTTGAACAACGCCGCGGATGTGAAGCACCCAAGCGCCGGCATGGCGCTGGGCAGCAGCTCGCGTTGCATCTTGGCCGCCAGGTGCAGCTCATCATCGACGCGCCGGATCCATCGGCGCGCGCTCTGCTGCGTCGCCGTCGCCAGCTCGACTTCCTGCTCAAGTTGGCGCAGCGGCTCGGCCAACGCGCTCATGCCCGCCAGGAGGCCGCAGATCGCCCGCGTGTCAGGCTCGCCCGTCACCACCACGATCCCCGCGTGCCCCGCCGGCGTCGTCACGCGCCCGCTCGCGCCGGTGCGCGTCGTGCCGCCGCCGAGCCGCTCGATGAGCCCCGGGTCAGAGCTCGGCAGCACCACGACGCCCGGTCGCCCGGACTCGCGAACCACGTTCACACATCGCAGCAGCGTCGCCCGCGGCGTCGCCGCCGACGCCACAATCAGCGCCGCCCCCACGCTCCGAAGCTCCTCAGCGCTGCCCGCTCGCTCGATGACATCGTCCGTCGTACACGACGTCACACGTCCGGGATGTTGATTGCACGCCGGCCAGTGCCGCTCAAGCTCGGCCCACCAGCCGCGGGCCCCGCCTGACTCGATCAGCGACGAACACACCGCCACCAGAACGCCCAGGCTGCCGGAGCCCTCGACACCCTTGGCGCGATCCTGGCCCTCGCGAGTCACTCCGGCATTGGCAGATTGATGGCGCAGTTGACGGCCCCTGACCGTCCGGCGTGAACGGCACAGACTCCATCGACGAACAGCGCGACGCAGTTCATCACCCGCGCGAAGGCAACGTTCCTACGGCGCCGAATCCGTGACAGCAGGGACCGGGCGTGACGCCTTGGCAAGAAGCTCTCCAAGACGCTTGGACCGATAGCCGTGGTCGGCGATCCAGCGCTCGGTGCTCGATGCCCAGGCCTGGCGTGACGACTCCGCATCGCCCGCGCTCACCACCACCGGGTTCATCTCCGCCCCCACGCGCCCGCTCACCATCGAGCTCTCAACCCGCGTCGGGATCGGCAGACTCACATCGATCGGCACGCTCGTCACATCGCTCGACTCGCGAGCATCGATCCGCTCCGGCGTGCCACCACCGCTCGCGCCCGCCACCGCGGCGTACATCGGGTCGATCGGGATCCCGCCCACGAAGTACTGCGTCCCCGGCGGCACGCGAGCAACCACGCCCTGATTTGTCCGCCGATAGACCGACTGCGGGAACACCGCCCACATACCCCCGGAGATCCGCACAAACCAGCCCGCGTACGGCGTCGGCGCATCGGCCGGAATCTGATACACGCCGCCAAAGTTGTTCGGAATCCGCAGGTCAGCGTCACGCACGTCCAGCTTCGCATCCAAGGGCGACACATCGCCGATCCCCGGCCTGACACGCCGAAGGTCACCAATCCGCAGATGTGTCTGGCCCGCCGGGATCGCCCCAACCGCAGTGGGTGCCGCTCCCAAGTTCACAGGTCGCGGCACCGGCGGAACCGCCGGAGCAGTTGATCGAGGTGCCGTCGCTTCGGGGACGGAAGGGGCGACCGGTCGCTCGGCGACGGGCGCGGGTTCGCCCGATGGTGTCGTGTCAGGGGCTGGCACAGCCGCGGGATCGCTCCGCCGTTCGCTGCTCTGCGGGCTCTGCGAAGGCTCCGGCTCGACAGCCGATGCGAACGTCGAAAAGACGACCGCCGCGGCCATCGCCACCAGCGAGCGTGAACACCTGCATGTGGCGAACGTGAGCACAGTGGTCACCAGAGGTACCGGTGTTGAACGGTTCCCAGACCATGGTATCGGTCCAGCGCGTCCAATCGATACGCTCCGACCACAAGAAAGTTCACCCACGCCGATGCTCGCCGGGCTGGCATGCGAGATCGAAGGCTGTCGCCGTTGCGTCAGCCCCGCGACGCCAGTGCCTACTGCGAATCCCTGCCAACGACGCTCGCTTCTTCCGAGACCTCGGAAGCCTCGCTCTTAGCAGCCATCGCGACGCAGATCCCGATCAACGCGTCGCGGTTGATCGGTTTGGTCGTGTACTCATCACACCCCGCATCCAGGCACTTCTGGCGGTCGCCGGCCATCGCGTGAGCCGTGAGCGCCAGCACCGGCAGCCGCCAGCCGTCCAGCCGGAGCCTGCGCGTCGCGTCGTACCCGTCCATCTCCGGCATCTGCATGTCCATCACCACCAGATCAAAGCCCGGCGCCGTCGGCGTTCCCGACTGCTCGACGCTTTGAAGCGCCAAGATGCCATTGGCAACCACCGAGACCGTCGCCCCGGCCCTCGTCAGATGAAAACTGATCAGCCGCTGGTTATCCGGGCCATCTTCGACCAGCAAGATGCGCTTGCGCGCCAGCGGGGTCGTCACGCCACCCGCCCGTTGCTCCGCCTGCGCCACCACGTCGTTCGCACGCGCCGAAGCGCCGTTCGACACCGTCGCATCTTGAGCGGACGCGAGATCCTGACGCAAGCGGGGCGACGCCCTGGAAACGTCGGTGAGCTCGACCTCACTCACCGGCAGCCGCAGCGTGAACTCGCTGCCCTCGCCGAGCGTCGATGTCACCGAGATGTCGCCACCCAGCAGCAACGCCAGTCGCTTGCTGATCTGCAAGCCCAGGCCCGTGCCACCGAACCGACGGCTCATCGAGCTGTCGCCCTGCTGGAATGCGCTGAAGAGCGTCGGCAGCACCTTCGGATCGATCCCGATGCCCGTGTCTTTCACGGACACACGAAGCTCGCCCGGGCCCGACCCGCGCCGATCGACACCCACGCTCACGCGAACCGAGCCCTCGCTGGTGAACTTCACCGCGTTCCCGATGAGGTTCAGCAGAATCTGCCGAAGCCGCAGGCCGTCGGTACGGATCACACGCGGCAGATCACTCTCATTCTCCAAGGTCAGCTCGATCTTCTTGCTCCGAGCCCGGAAGACCATGATCGCGCACACGTCCTCGATGCTCTTGCCAGGATCGATGCTCGCCAGCTCGATGGTCATCTTCCCGGCCTCGATCTTCGACAGGTCCAGGATGTCGTTGATCAGCGTGATCAGGTGCTCGCTGTTGCGCTTGATGGTCGCGACGTGCTCGGCGCGCGTCGCCGGGTCCGCCGTCGAGTCGTTCAACAGGTCAACGAACCCCAGAATCGCCGTCATTGGCGTCCGCAGTTCGTGGGACATGTTCGCCAGGAACTCGCTCTTGGCCCGGCTGGCAGCGTCCGCGGCCTCGCGAGCCTGCGCCAGTTCCTCTTGCCGCTGGCGAGATTCGGTCACATCGGTGATGAAGCCGTGCCACAGCGTGCCGCCATCGGCCTCTCGCTCGGGTACCGAGCTTCCCAGCAGCCAGCGGTACTGGCCATCGCCCCGCTTCACCCGGTACTCGTGCCTCCACGGCTCCAGCGTCAGCGACGACTGAAGGATCGACGATCGCACTCCCGCCAGGTCATCCGGGTGCACCGCGTCAAACAGGATCGATGCGTCCGCAGTCGCCTGCGCCGGCGTGCAGCCGTACGCGCTCTGGATGCCCGCGCTGACGTACGGGAACGACATATCGCCGGCGGCGTTGAGGCGGAACTGGTACACAAAGCCCGGGATCTGCTGAGCAACCATTTGAAGCCGGCGTGCGACTTCGCGCCGCTGATCGTCCGCGGCGACACGAGAGGTCACGTCGATGTACACCCCGACCATTCGGATCACCCGCTGGTGGGAATCGCGCACCACCGTCGCATGGGCCTGCACCCAGCGCGTCTCGGTGCCGCGCCGGATCCGGAAGCTGTGCTCAAAGTGTGAACCGGACTCGGTCGCCGCGAGCATGAGCGACTCGGCCAGCAAACGGTCCTCTTCGATCACATGCGAGCGCCACAGTTCCGGCGTCACCGGCACGTCGCTGGCGATTCCGAAGATCTCAAAGACCTGATCGCTCCATTGAACCTGATCGCCGAGCACGTCCCAGTCCCACACCCCCGCACCGGCCGACCGCACCGCGATGTGCAACCGCGAGTTCTGCTCCTTCAGCGCGCTCTTGATCGCCCTCAGATTCGCGATCTCGCCAGCCAACAGCGCGCGATCTTCCTGACCGCTCAGCTCCGACCCGGAGATCACCGGCAAAGCCGGCGCCGGCTTCGCTGCCGGATTCCCGCTCGTCGCCATGATCGTCAGGCACACAGACCAAAATGCCAAAGCGAGCAGGCCAAACTCAAGCAGCGTGACCGGCGAGGATCGCAACGCCACCAACGCGGCGGCGATCAGCGGCACAGCCGCGAAAATCGCCATCAGAATGAACTTCACCCGCACAGACATGGTGTCGCCCTTCAAGCCGGGGAAACCCCGGATTCCTGAAGGAACCATCGAATCCATCGCGCGATGAGTTGAACACTCGACACGCGATTGCGAAAAAACTACCCACGTAGGGAGAGGGTCGCTCACCGAAGTCGCTCTAGAACGACTATGCAGGCAAGACATGCTCTCCACACTGGAAGATGGGCTTCGCCCTGGCGCGAATCGCGATTATGGGACCGCCGGACCCTGCTCAGCCTGCTTGCGGAGGCTCTGCAACTCCGCATCGATCTGATCCAGCTTCGCCGTGCCGATCTCAATCTCCTGCATGAGCTCTTTGCGCTTCGCATCGGCATCCGGGTCTTCGTCGGCTTCGCCGATCGCTCGCTTCAGTTCCTTGATCAGGCTCATCTGCGCCTCGCGCGCCAGCGTCAGCGTGCTGATCTGCATCTGGATCGCGTGTCGCCGCATCTCATCGTTCAGGACCCGCTGCACGTCCTTCGGGTTCCCAAGGTCGATCTTGATATCCGGAAGCTGAACCCGCCCTGGTCCGCCCGGCGCGTTCGGATCAATGATCTGGATCTGCCACCGCCCCTGCATCCCGGCCGGGATCTGCGCGAACCCCGGCGGCAGCCCGTTGCCGCCAAGCCGCGGATCACCAAACTCGCGCCCCATCCGCCCCGCTCGAGTCGCCAGATCGAATCGCGCGTCCTCGCCACCGGGACGACCGAAAGCCGCCTCGCCACCGGCCGTCACGCGCGGCACCGGCCGCTCCGACAGGTTCAGCGCGTCCACGACCTCGGCGATCACCAGCTCCTGGCCCTGCACCGCCTCACCGGCAACAAGGTCGCCCTGCCGAATGACCCACGCCTTCGCGAGTTGGTCCGGCGAGATGAAGTCGCCCTGCGGGTTGTTCCGCAGCAGGCTCTCAAACTCGCCGAGTTCCACGTCCAGCGTCAGCGTCTCAGTCAACACCGGAGGAAACTGATGAAGGTTGTCCATCCCTCCAATCCCGCCGCCACCGGGACCGCCCACACCGCCACCTGCTGCGCCAGCGACCTGATCCACCGGGCGAGCAACCTTCACACGCACCGTCGTGCCGGGATCTCGCGCGATCACGTGCGGCCGCAGTGCGAAGTTATCCGGGTTGAACGTCGACGTGTTCCGCACCTCAACGGAGTTGATCTCCAAGATCTGATCACCAACGCGCAGCGTCTTGGCACTGGGGAACCCAGGAATCAGACGCGAGATCGTCAGGCCGTTGCCCATCCCCATCCGCCCGCCGCCAAACTGCACGCCAAGCGCGCCGCGCGGCGTCCGCTGAAACACATCTCGCGCCGTCGCCAGCAACCTCGCCCGCGCCTCGGCTTTCAATCCCGGCGCCTTCAGCAGATCGGCAATCACCGGCATTGTCGTATCAGTACGGCTCAGCATCTCGAGCGAAGCGCGATCACGCGCCTGGAAATCCGCACTCCCAAGATCGGCCACCACCTCCGCAAGCGGCCGACCCGCCAGCGGATGCTTCTCAATCGCCCCGTCTTGCGGCGCGATCGCCGCGACAACCGGGACGCCCGCGCGCGGCGACAAATCCGCCAGCGCCGGCACGCCCGCCAGCGCGACGCACGCGACCAGACCGGACGTCAGCTTCGCCGAAAACCCCAGATTGGTGGCCAGGTCGAGCATCGCTCAAGGTCCTCGCAGTCCATCAAGTATACCGACACCCGCCCGCGCGGCGGCGAAATCCACCACTTCAATCAAGCCCCCCACCCCCCACGCCCCCCACGCCCGAGCCCGCCGGCGTGTCATACCCGCGCGGATGCCGCTGCATCCACCGCCACGCCGACCCGATGATCTCGTCCAGCGACTGCACCCGGGCCTCCCAACCGATCTCCCGTTTGATCTTTGTTGGGTCCGCAAAGAGCACCCTAGGATCTCCCGGACGGCGCGGCCCGATCTTCACGGGCACCTCGCGCCCGGTCACCCGCGCGATCGCTCCGAGGATCTCGCGAACGCTGGTGCCGCGCCCGAGGCCGAGGTTATAGATCCGCTGATCGCCCGGCCGCAGCGCATCCAAGACCCGCAGATGCGCCTCGACAAGGTCATCGACGTGGATGTAATCGCGAATGCAGGTGCCGTCGGGCGTCGGATAGTCCTGGCCGTAGATCGTGAGCGTGTTGTTGATCGTCGGCTGCGTTCCCAGCAAGCAGCCCAGCGCCAGCGGGATCAGGTGCGTTTCGGGGGCATGATGCTCGCCGAGCACGCCCGAGCGATCACATCCGGCCACGTTGAAGTAGCGAAGAAACGCCAGCGCCATCACCGGCTGCGTGCCGTTGACCCGCTGCGCATTGGCGACATCAAGCAGGATCCGCTCCACCATGAGTTTGCTGGCGCCGTACGGATTGATCGGTGCCTGCGCGTGCGTCTCGACGATGGGCACCTGATCCGGCGTTGGCTCGCCGTAGGTGGCAGTCGTTGACGACAAGATGAGCCGCTGCACCCCCACAGCAACCGAGGCCTCGATCAGCGAGATCGCGCCGGCGACGTTCGTGCGGTAATAGCGCAGCGGCTCCACAACGCTCTCGCCCACGTACGCCAGGGCCGCAAAGTGAAGGACGGTATCGGTCTGGTGCTCGCTCATCGCCCGGCGCAGCGTACCGGTGTCTGCCAGATCCGCGTGCAGGAATGTCAGCCGCGGAGCGTTCTCGGGCCCGATCGCCCCTCTGATCGCATCCACGCTGCCGCGATGGCCCCGCGAGAGGTCATCAACAATCAGCACGCGATGCCCCGCCCGCAGCAGTGCCAGCGCCGCGTGCGAGCCGATGAATCCGGCACCGCCGGTGACGAGAACATTCATAGTCGGATCCTAACGCTCCGGGCCGCCCAAAGCGGGCTCCGCCTCCCGGCCCCCACCCCACCGCTCGCCGTCCCCGCGAAACCGACGCCGATGTTCGAGAATCAAACAGCAATCTCCACAACCGATCGCTCGCTTGAGAAGTATACATGAGCATGCTGCACCAGCACTTTGTTGACCAGCTCGGCACCGGCCGCACGATCACGAGCCCCGCGGGCAAACTCGCCGCGAGCCAGCCACGAGCCGCCCGCTCTTGGGGTGCCCGCGTCCTTGGCTTCGTCGGAGCGCTGGGCGTGATGATCGGTGCCGTCAGCGCGCAGCCGATCAGCGCCGCAGACAAGCGCACGTTGCTGGATCAGGCCGAGCGGCTGGTGCGCGAAGAGGCCTTCGCGTCGGGTGTCGATTTTGAAAAGTGGCCCGACCACGTGGCACGCTTCAAATCTCGCCTCGACGAAGCCAAGACCGTCCCGGCGTTCACCGCCACCGTGAACCGCGTGCTCAACGAGTTCGGCATCAGCCATCTGGACCTGCTCTCCCCGGCCGCCGCCGACGCCAGCCGCGGCTCGGAGTTTACCGGCATCGGCGTGCGCTTCGCCGAACTCGGGCGCGAGCGCCGCATCATGGACGTACTCAAAGGCTCGCCCGCCGAACGCGCCGGCCTGAAAGTCGGCGAGATCATCATCGCCGCCGACGGCAAGGACGTCGACGACACGCGCGTCCTTCGCGGGCCCAGCGGAACGATCGTCAACGTCACCGTCCGCACCGAGGCCGGCGAGGAACGCACCGTCCCGGTCACCCGCGGCAAGGTGAACTTCCGCACCCCCGAATCCGTCACCTTCGACGCCGACGACGTCGCCATCGTCCGCGTCCCCACGTTCCACTCGGACTACGACCGCGCCAACGTCGCCAAGATCGTCCGCGACGCCATGAAGCGCAAACGCATGGTCATCGATCTCCGCGACAACGGCGGCGGCGAAGTCCGCAACATGCTCCACTTCCTCGGCTTCTTCCTCCCCAGCGGACAGGCCATCGGCACCAGCGTCTCAAAGGAAGCAACCGACGCCTACGTCCGCGCCGAGGGCGGCGACCCCAAAGACGTCAAGGCCATCGCCGAGTGGATGAAGGACAAGATGCGCATCATCCGCAGCGAACGCGTCCCCTATCGAGGCCAGATCGCGGTGCTCATCAACGGCGCCTCGGCCAGCGCCAGCGAGATCGTCGCCCAGACGCTCGTCGAACTCAAGGGCGCCGTCCTGGTCGGCACGCCCACCGCCGGCGCCGTGCTCGTCAGCACGTACGAAGAACTCCCCGGCGGCTACCGGATGAAAGTCCCGCACTCTGAATACATCTCGCTCAAGGGCCGACGCCTCGAGGGCAACCCGCTGCAACCTGATTTCGAGATCGCCCAACCCCGAATGCGCCGCCGCGCCGCCCCCGCCGATGCGTCGGCGACCGATCGCGTCGTCGAAACCGCCCTGCGCGAGCTGCGCCGCGAAGACATCGCAAACGCCCCAGCCGAACCCAAGCCCACCAATCGCGACAACGACAACAAGCGCGACCAGTAAGCTCTCGCATCCCACTCTGCCACTCTGCCACTCCCCCCGCCCTCCCCTCCGCCACCGCGCACAATGGCCGGTGCATCACCGTGGCTAGTGTTGCGGTCGTGCCGAAAGACTCAAACGTCATTGCGCCAGCGTCGATCCGGTCGTACCTCACCGACGGGTCGGTCGCCCGTTTGTGCGACGAGCTTTCGCGCCTCACCGGCGTGCCGATCTGGCTGCGCGATGTGGACGGCTCGGTCGTGGTGCCTCGCGAGGGCGGCACGCTGTGGGACCTGACCACCCCCGAGCGCGGCGCCGCCCGCGCGTACGCGCTGATCAACCGCGTTGTGCCCGAACGCATGGACCTGTTCCTGGCGCCGCTGCAGAGCAGCCGCGGGCCGATCGGCGCGATCGCGATGCCAGCGGACTGGGACCGAGACGATCCGGTCGGTCGGCGCGCGCTTGAGCGCGCCGTGATCCTCCTGGCCGGGACGATCGTCGAGACGGTCGAGAGCTCGATCGCGCTGAGCCATCGAGTCGGCGATCTGGACGCGCTGTACCGCCTGAGCTCCGCGCTGGCCCGGGCACACGACGCCGACAGCGTCCTTGAGATCGCGCTGGACCTGGCCCTGGACGCGCTGAAGTGCGACGCCGGCTCGATCGCGATGCTCGACGAGAAGTCCGGCGAGCTGACCCATCGCGTCACGCGCAACCTCTCGGCCGAATGGCTCGCCGAGAGCTCACCCCTGAGTATCGACGGCATGCTCCGCTCCAGCGCTCTGCGGGGCGACGTCGTCTGCGTCGAAGACCTCATGCACGACGAGCGCATCGTCGACCCCTCGCGCCCGCGGGCCGAGCAGCTCTGCAGCCTCATCACCACCGGGCTGGTCTACCAGGGCCGCTCCGCCGGGCTCGTGCGGCTGTACGGGCGCGAGCCGCGCGAGTTCACCAAGGGCGAGTGCGATCTCTTGCGATCCATCGCCGATCACGCCGCGATGGTCGTCGCGCTGCAGCGCCTCCGCCAGCTCCGCGAGCAGGACCAGCAGACGCAACGTCAGCTCCGCCTCGCCGCCGACGTGCAGCGCCGCATGATGCCCCGCACCATGCCCAGCTACGACCGTCTGGACCTCGCGGCCAAGTACGCCCCCAGCTTCCAGCTCGGCGGCGATTTCTACGACATCTTCGAAAAGGGCGGCACCAATCGCGAGCTGGGCATCGCCGTCGGCGATGTCGTGGGCAAGGGCGTGCCCGCCGCGATCCTCATGTCCGCCGCGCGCGCCAGCCTTCGGGCCTTTGCCGGCGAAGAGTGGCGCTTGCAGGAAGTCATCCGCAAGCTCAACCAGGCGATCGTGCGCGACACGCTCGAGAGCGAGTTCCTCACGCTCTGGTGCGGCGTGATCGAGCCGCGCTCGATGGAGCTTGCGTACTGCGCCGCCGGGCACGACCCGGCCATGCTGTTTTCTCGCGACAACGCCGCGGCGGCGGGTGCCGACTCCGGCGGCTTCACCGTCAAGCTGCTGGACGAGGGCGGGATGGCGGTGGGCATCGACGCCGGCCAGACGTACGACGTCGGTAAAGTCATGCTCCGCGCCGGCGACACGTTGCTGCTCTATACCGACGGGCTCAGCGAGGCGCTGAACTTCGAGGGCGAGGCCTTCGGGCGTCACCGCATCCGCAAGTGCGTCATCGATCTGCTTTCAACCAACGCCAGCGCGACGGCTCAGGAAATCATCGACCGCCTGGTCTGGAGCCTCCGCCAGTTCGCCGGCGTCCGCCTCAGCGGCGACGACATCACCATCGTCGCGCTTCGGGTGAAGTAAGTCGCGAGTGCTGAGGGCTGAGTGCTGAGAGGGCAGGCACTGGGCACTGGGCATCAGGCATCAGTCGAACGATCTGCTGACGGCTGAAGGCTGAAGGCTCCTCAGCGCTGCACTTCCGTCACCGCCAGCGGCGGGTTGAACGTCGCGATCACCTTGTCGCCGATGGCGTACTGCGTGATCTGCGCGCCGATCGTCACGTTGAAGATCAGCCGCAACTTCTGGTCCGAGCGGCTCATCGTCAGCGAGGGCAACGCCTCCTTCGAATCGATCGGGCGGCTCGGCGAGTAGCGGATGCGCGCGATCGCGTCATCGCGATACACGAACCCGATGCAGCTAAATCGCTGGCCGTCGGCGGAGATCAGCACCGGAGCGCCCGTCGCCTCGGCAGCCGTTGGCAGCAGGAAGCTCAGGGGCGAGTCCTTGCTGACTTCGATCTGCACGCACGCCGTCTCGTTCGAGGACGTGAAGCGGTCCACGCGCAGATCGCGATCGATGCCGCGGTTGTTCAGTTGCTGCGGCGTGAGGTTCTGCTCACCGTCCATCATCCGGTTCTTGTCATCGGTCGGGATGTTCAGATCGCCCTTGTTCAGCACGATGCTGAAGGGCATCTGATTCGTCGCCGCGATGCCCGAGTTCGGATCATCCTTCTTGAGTGTGAGCTGGGTCGCGTTCTCGGCATTCAGCTTGTCACCGCCGATGACCTCGATCAGGCCACCGGACGCGACGAGCACGTCACGCTCCGCCACCGACTTGAAGCTCTCCTTGGCCGGGAACGGCTGCTGCGTGCTCGGGTCGATCAGGTCGATCCTGATGCCCTTGGCATACAGCGCCAGCGGCACGAAGTTCGTCGTCCGCTTCGGCACCAGGAACTCGAACGCCATCGGCGTGCTGTCCGTCGCGCCGCCGACCGAGCCCAGGAACGTGCCCTTGGCATCAAACCGCCAGCGTGAGAACCGCACCGACAGCGGCTTGGTGGGGTCCGGCTTGGTCTGGCTCACCATCGCAAACGGCTGGATCGCGATGGTCTCGTCCGTGTCGCGGTCCCACATCAGCAGCGTCAGGTGCCCGGCACCTACCGCGACCTGGCCCATCTTCTCGCGCGCGGCGGGCCGGAAGTTCACGATGTACCCCTCGATGAAGTACTGGCCGTTGTTCAGTGTCTTCAGATCCTCGCCGTCGAGGTTCGTGACGATCTGCCGGCGCGTGTCGAGCGAATCCGTGACCAGCTCGTCATACTTCAATGGCAGCGCAACACCCAGTGTGTACCGCCCGAGGAAGTCCACCGCCTTGTCCGGCACGCCGAGCTTCAGCGTCGCGTTCTCCGGCGTGCTGCCCATCAGGAACGGGCGATTCTCGAAGTCCGGGTAGAACCGGTTGAGATTGTCCTCGATATACAGCGAGTGCGTGGACAGGTGCTTGAACAGCCCGGCGGTGATCACATCCACCGGCACCCAGAGGTTCTCCTCGCGCTTGAGCGAGCCGTTGCTCTGAGCAACCACCGGCGAGAAGCCCGTGTAGTCCGCGTGACCGCGTGTGAACGAGAGCGACAGCACGGTGAAGCCGCCGACGATGATCGCCGTCGCAACGCCCAGCACGCCGCCGCCGATGTAGTCCGCCATCGGGTAGATCTTCACGTTGTTGCGCAGCAGCGCCGCCTGCACACCGATGAGGATCGCGGTGATGATGCCGAACGGCACGCCCAGGGCGAGGCCCCAAGCACTGTCGGCGATCCACTGCGAATCCGGGAAGTCGTTCAGCAGCCAATACGCCAGCGGCTCCCAGAACGCCAGCGCCAGCGCGCCGCCGGCAATGACCGCCCCGAACTGGAGCAGCATGGTGTAGAAGCCGCGTGTGAATCCGAGATAGCCACCGCCCAAAAGGATCAGGATGGCGAAGATGTTCATCAGCATGGGTGTTCTCGAAATGCGTGAGTCTTGGGGCTGAGGCGTGAGGGTCGGGTGTCCGGCTCGAAACTGAACGCTGACGGCTGAAGGCTGACGCCCCCGCACTACGCCTTGGGCGGGGCAGCCGCGGCCGGTGCCGGTGCCGCCGGCGGTGCCGTCACCCGCTGCACCTCTTCCACACTGGTGACACCGAGCAGCGCCTTGCGTATGGCGCTCTGCTGAATACTCGGCAGTCCTCGGGCCTTCAGCGCCGCACGCAGCGCCGCCAGATTCCCTTCTGCGATGCTCTTGCGGTTCTCATCGCTGAAGCGGAAGACCTCGAAGATGCCCTCC
>JAIEQQ010000145.1 GCA_019747615.1 Phycisphaerales bacterium | reverse complement strand
AAGCCGGTGTTCCTCAAGGCCATCTGGCCAAGACACGCCGAGGTGCAAGCGACCAAGGCGCAGTGCCTCAGCCCCGATCAGTTCAAGACGCAGTACGGCAAGGTCTTCAGCGCCAACGAAACCTGGAACGCCGTGCCCGTCAGCAAGAGCGAGCTCTACGGCTGGAACGCCAGCAGCACGTATATCCAGCACCCGCCGTATTTCGAGGGCATGAGCCCGACCGCGGTTACGGGGCGTTTGCCCTCGATCAGCGGCGCTCGCGTGCTTGTTCATGTCGGCGATAGCGTGACCACCGACCACATTTCCCCTGCCGGCGATATCGCCGACGGCTCGCCCGCCGGCGACTATCTCAAGACGCTCGGCGTCAAGCGTCACGACTTCAACAGCTACGGCTCGCGCCGCGGCAACGACCGAGTCATGACCCGCGGCACCTTCGCCAACGTCCGCGTCAAGAACAAGCTCGCGCTCGATGGCGGCAAGATCAAAGAGGGCTGGTGGACGCGCGACTTCTCGCAGGCCAGCGGCCCGCTCAGCACCATCTTCCAGGCCAGCCTCAACTACAAGCGGGCCGGCACGTCATTGATCGTGCTGGCCGGCAAGGACTACGGCATGGGCTCCAGCCGCGATTGGGCGGCCAAGGGCGCGATGCTGCTGGGCGTCAAGGCCGTCATCGCCGAGAGCTTCGAGCGCATCCACCGCAGCAATCTCGTGGGCATGGGCGTGTTGCCTCTGACCTTCAAGCCCGGGCAGACGCCCGACACGCTGGGCATCTGCGCGACCGACACGTTCGACATTCACCTGCCGGCGGAGCTGTCGCCACGCTGCGAGATCAAGGTCAGCGCGCTGGCGACCGAGGGCGCCGCGGCGGGCAAGACGATCAACTTCGACGTCGTCTGCCGCCTGGATAGCGCCGTGGAAATCAACTACTACCGCAACGGCGGCATCCTGCACACCGTTCTTCGCAAGCTGCTGAACGAGAGCAAGAAGCCGGCGATGGCGGGGGTGTGAGTGAATCGCGCCGCCCTCCCCCGGTTCCGACCGGGGGAGGTGCCGCGCCTCGCGGCGGAGGGGGTGAGTCTCCCGGCCGCGCAGTTGCGTTTGATGCAGATCACCCAGCATCGTCGTGCTGACTCTGTGCTTGATCGCGGAGTGATTGACGGAGCATCGCATGTCCACCTCCCCGCCGGTTGTCATCACCATCCCCGTCGCCTGGGGCGAGATGGATGCGTTCCACCATGTGAACAACGTGGCGTACTTCCGATACATCGAGTCGGCGCGTGTGGCGTTCTGCCGTGAGATTGGGTGGATGCCGGGCGTGGGCGAGGCGGCTTCGGGGGTGTGGCCGATCCTGCATTCGGCGCAGATCCGCTTTCGCGCGCCGGTGAACTACCCCGACACGCTCACGATCAGCGCGACGCCCTCGGCGATCGAGGTCGATCGGTTCACGCTGTCGCACGTGCTGGCCAGCGCCGCGCAAGGCCGCGTGGTCGCCGAGGGATCCGGGATCATCGTGTCGTACGACTTTGCGAGAGCGACCAAAGCGCCGATCCCCGGCGACGTGCTGGCGCGCATGGTGCCGCTCGCGGCTCGGCCAAGCTGACCAGTTCGCGGCGGCTTTCATCATCGCATTGCCTGGGGAATATGCACGCCAGATATGGCGGGTGTGCCGCGTCGCGCGACGCGCATCTGAGAGCGGCGATCCACGCGGCACCGCAAGCACAAGCCGACGATTCAAGCGCGCTCCATTGAATTGAGGCAACTTTGCGAAGATTGCAATCGATTGCCCCGTGTGAACTTGGGCAATATAGGCCAACAGAATCCACGGGCATCATCGCCCGAGAATCTCAAATTGGCTTGGGGGAAAGCCCCAAATATGCCCGCGCCACGTCCGCCTTCACACGACCTTGATATGTTTTGACCGTCCAGCGGAAATACTGTTCAGGACGCGACGTTGTGTTGTCAACGCGACCACGGCGTTCGCGGAACATTCGAGGAGAGAGAGATGAACACGTCCACTGTTCTTTCGTTCGTTGGCATTGCCAGCGCGCTCGCCAGCGCCCCGGCGATGGCCAGTCTTGTCGTTCAGGGCACTGCTGGCGCGGGCTGGCAGGCCTTTCCCGGCGCGCTGAACAACTACGCCAACGCCAGCCGTCCCTTCTGGGATCAGGGCAGCCAAGACGGCGGCAACCGCAACGTCGGCAACTACCTCACCGGCTCCTGGACGCCCCCGCTCCCCGGCGGCTCGGCCCCCTCGCCGAACATCACGCCCTCGTGGTGGGGCAACGCGTCTGTGCCAGACTTCTACGCGTCGATGGATAACAACGTGTCGTTCAACCTGACGCCTCCCAGCAATCAGGTTGGTACAACCCTCCGCCTCGAACTGGCTGGCTTCAGCGCGGGCAACGTTATCGGTTGGTACGACACCACCGCTGCCCCGGGCGCTGAAACCCTGAACGTCGTCTACACCGGCCCCAACAGCCCCGTGCTGAGCGTTCTCTTCACCCCCTCGGCCAACTTCGGCCTGTACATCCAGACCCCGGTGAACGACATCTTCTTCTCTGATTCCAGCCGCAACCGCACCACCGGCGGCTCCCCCCTGAGCGCCAATGACCGGGCCACGCAGCACTTCGCGGTGTTCCAGGCCGATGCGACCGCCAACAACGAGTTGTACTACGTCGGCGTAGAGGACCTGCGCCGCAATCAGGCCGGCGTCGAGATCGTCGGTGACTACAACGACATCATCTTCTCGCTCCGCGCTGTCCCCACCCCGGGCGCGATGGGCCTGATGGTCCTCGGCGGCCTCGTCGCCGTGCGTCGTCGTCGCTGAGCCGGCCTCGGCTGGTCACGAAACTCGAATGTGTTCGACGCCAACGCGTCACCAAGGCCCGCGAGCAATCGCGGGCCTTCTTTTGTCGGCGGCGGTCGCAACTGGTACGCTCTTCGCGTGATTCCCGAAACAGACATCACTGCTGCTGTGCCCGACGTCTCTGACGCGTTCGTCGCGCCGCCGATGCTCGTTGACTCGGGCCAGCGGCGTCGCGCCATGATCGAGATCTTCGTCATGCTCTGCATCGGCGTGTTGCCGTTTCTGGTGAACTCAATCCACGGCATTCTCCAGCCGTCCACTGGCACCGATGACATCAGCGCCATGCTCTACGCATGCATCGATGCGGCTCGCGGGTGGTTGATCGTCGTGCCGGTGCTCTGGATCATGTGGCAAAGCGGGCTTCGGCCCCGTCAGTGTGGTTTCGTGGCTTGGTCGTGGCTGCGCGATGGTGCTCTGGTCGTCGCGGTGATCGCCAGTTCGTGGGCGACGTTCTCGCTCGTCGGTTGGGCGGTCCGGTTGGTTGATTCAGTGACGCCGGGCTTCTTGGACTTGCTCTATGCGCTCACGCCGGCGTCGGCGTACGAGTGGGAACAGATGCGATTCACGGGTCCCGCGGCCATGTTCGCGATGGCGATCTCGCTGGTTGCGCATGCGGCGGTCGAGGAGTTGGTCTGCCGCGCGTACTTGATCACGCGGCTGGAGCAACTCGGTTGGCACAAGGGCTGGGCGGTCGTGTGCAGCGCCGCAGTCTTTGCGTCGTACCACTGCTACCAAGGCGCCGTCGGCACGATCGATGTGTTTATGTTCGGCGTGCTGATGGGCGGGCTGTATGTGTGGACACGGCGCGTCGCGCCGCTCATTGTCGGGCACGCGCTCTGGAACTTCATGATGTTCTTCGTGTATCCGTGGTCGGGCCAGTGAGCGGGTGAAAGAAAACGCCCCGCGTTCAGCGGGGCGTGACGAGTGACGTTGAGTTTCGTGGGCGAGAACGCGAGGCAAGTCTCAGGCGGCCGGCTGGGCGTTGCGCTTGTTGCGCTTGGCCTCGATGCGCTCCGCTGGCGGCACCTTGACGCGTTCGACGAGGCCGACCTTTTCCATCAGGCGGATGACAACGTAGCTGGAGTCAAACTGCCACCAGGCCAGGCCGTGACGGGCCGAGGCGGGGAAGGCGTGGTGGTTGTTGTGCCAGCCCTCGCCGAAGCCGAGGATGCCGAAGATGGCGTTGTTGCGGCTCTGATCGTGGCTGTTGAAATCTCGAGCGCCCCAGATGTGGCAGACGCTGTTGATGCTCCAGGTCACGTGATGCACGAGGAACATGCGCACCAGCCCACCCCAAATGAAGCCCAGCAGAGCGCCGGTCCAAGACCAGGTGATGAGGCCGGCGACGACGCCGGGCAGGATCAGGCCCACCGCAACCCACAGGGGGAACTGACGGCTGACCGCCACCAGCACCTTGTCTTCCTGAAGATCCTTGATGTAGCGGCCGACGCCGCGCGGCTCGTCGGAGAAGAGCCAGCCGATGTGGGCGTAGAACGCGCCCTTGAAGGCGCTCCAGACGGTGTCGCCACCGTGCTGATGGGGAGAGTGCGGATCGAGCTCATCGTCGCTGTGCTGATGGTGGACGCGATGCATGGCGCACCACTTGAGGACCGGGCCCTCAGCGGCCATGCTGCCCAGGACCGCCCAGAACCAGCTCACCACCGGGCCGGCGTGGAAGGAGCGGTGCGTGAAGAGACGATGGAAGCCGACGGTGATGCCCATGCCGGTGGCGACGTACATCACAAAGAGGATCGCGAGCTGCACCCAATCGAACGCGACGCCCCACAGCATGATCGTTCCGGCGACGAGACCGAGCAGAGGGAACGTCACGACCGCGATGACCGCGATCCGGTGGCCGAGGCCCTGGGGGACGGTATCGGTGAGGCGGTGATCCTGGGCGTTAGCGACGTCGGTCAGCTCGGGGGCGAGACCTTCGGTTTTCGGTTCAACGATCCCCACCAGGGACTCGGTCGCGTCGTGACGCGTAGCGACGGAAGCCGCTGGCAACAGGTCAGACAGAGGTGGGAGCGCTGCGGAGGTTTGTGACATGCAGGAAGAGCCTTCCTTCGCTGGCGTGAGGTCCAGCGCGTTGAGAGGATAAGGACTCTAGCCTGTGCGTCGCTCCGCCGTTCGTGCCATCTTCCATAATTTGTCAGAAGCTCAGTACAAAGCCCGATCATTCGGCGCGAGACGATCGGAAGCAGGGCGAGTTTGGGACGCCCCGATTGTGGTGTGGCGCGATCACGCCGCGAGGCGCGGGGTTTGCGCTTCGCCGGGCGTTGGCGGCGGCGTGGGGCTGAGTGAACACTGGCGTTCGAGCAGGGTGTCGTACTCGCGGAGATCGATCTTGAGGAAGGCCTCGACAAGCTTGGGGTCAAACTGTGCGCCTGAGCAGCGCTCGATCTCCTGGAGGACCTGTTCGCGCGAGAGGGCGGCGCGATAAGAGCGTGTGGAGCTCATCGCATCGAAGGTGTCGGCGATGCCGATGATGCGCGCGACCAGGGGGATGGTTTGGCCAGCGACACCGTGCGGGTAGCCCTTGCCGTCGAAGCGCTCGTGGTGGTAGAGCACGCCGGGGAGGACGTCGTCCATGCCGATGATGTCGCGGAGGATCTTGTGGCCGATCTCCGGGTGCTTTTTGATTGCACCGAACTCGTCGTCGGTGAGGCGACCCTGCTTGAGCAGGATGCCCTCGGGCACGCCGATCTTGCCGACATCGTGAACGAGCCCGGCGATGCGGATGCGCTCGGCCTTTTCCGGGGTGAAGCCCAGTTGCAGGCTGATCGCGTGCGAGAGCTGAGCGACGCGTTCGCTGTGGCCTCGGGTGTACGGGTCCTTGGCGTCGATGCTGGAGGTCAGGGCCTTGAGCACGCCCATCGACATCGCTCGCTGCTCTTCGAAGCGGTTGATGTTCTCGTGGAACGTGCCCAGCAGATCGGCGACGGCTTCGAGGAACTGCATCTCCGGGCTGGCGATCACGGCGTCGCGCCCGTGCTTCTGTCCGGCGACGAGTACGCCGATGACACGCCCGCAGTACGCGATCGGTTCGCTGATGACCTCGGAGTTCGCCAGCTTCGCAAGTGCGTCGTGGTCCGCCTGGAGGACGCGCGTCCAGTCGTCGCCCATGCTGCGGATCGCCAGCGCGCTCATGGCCCCGCGGAAGCTCTGGTCGTCCTTCATCGTTTCGCCGGCGAGGATGACCTGGCCGCGCAGTGCGCCGTTGATCTCCTGGTCGTCGCGGAACTGCACGGCGACAAACCCCATCGGCAGCGCGCGCTTGACGCGCTCGACGATCGTGCCGATCAGCTCGCGCGGGGCGCCATCGGACGCGAGAAATCTCATGATCTGAAACAGCGTGTACGTTTCCTCGTACGACTGCGAGAGCCGATCGGCGAAGTCGCTGGTGAGCCGGCGCTGCTCCTCGATCTCTCGAAGGTCGTTGAACATGTCCAGCGCTGCCACTGCGTCCGCCGATGCGTCGGCCTCGTCGGCCCGTGCGTAGCGCGACAGCACATCGCGGGCGCCGGGCGCATCCACCGCGGCGCCCGCCGCCAGTCGCATGAACGATCCGGCATCCACCGACGATCGGCACACCGCCAGCGAACAGATCCAGCGCGGGTCCAGCGCGCCGGGCTCCACCCGGCAGAGCACTCGCACGCCCTGAGCCACGATCGACTCGGCGAACCCGCCACGGTCGAGCTCTTCCAGGCGCATCTGATCGGCGCGCTGCGTCGCGAGCTGGGCCGCGTGGACGATCAGCGGCGAGGTGAGCACACCGGCCACGTGCGGATCGGCATCCGGAACGAACACCGGCCGACCGAGCTCGTCAACCGACCAGACGCACGATCTCGACCGCGCGAGGCGCGCCGGCGCTGCCAGCGGCCAGTTCTTGGGAGCAGTTGGGCGCGCGTCGGCACGGCGAGCGCCAGCATCTGTGGGCGCGGGGACGCTGTTCGAAGCTGCGGTCGGCTCTTTGATCATGTGGTCTTCCTCGTCGAGGACGATCCGGCGCAGCTCCGCTGCACCGAACAGGACAGTCATTGGTTCCCGAGTCGTTGTTTGGTCAGGCTGCTTCGGGGCGTGCCGTGCGCGGCTGGGCGTTGATCCGATCGGTGTGGCGAGTCAACATCTCTTGCACCAGGTGGACGATCTCGCGGGCGCTGAACGGCTTGGAGAGGATGTGCTGAATGTTCGTGGCGGAGCACTCGCTGGGGGCGATGCGGTGCCCGCGCCCGGTCAGCATGATCACCGGCAGGTCGCGTGTCCTCTCGTCGTTGTAGAGCCGCTTGGCCAGCTCGGTGCCAGTCATGCGCGGCATGTCGTTATCGGTCAGCACCGCGAACGGCAGGACCTGCTTGCTGAGCCGGAGGGCCTCCTCGCCGTGAGACGCCGCGACGACGCGAATGCCCAGCTCGCTGAGCTTCTTGGTCAGCATAAAGGTGACCACTGATTCGTCGTCAACCACAAGCAGGGTGGGAACATCCATCGATCGAGCTCCAGGACGCGGATGCTGTTGGCACGGGCGGCGCGTCGAAACCCCGGGTGACAGGAACGGGAGGCGGGTACAGGTCCGAGTGCAGAGGCACGCGCCTCTGCGGGCTGTCCTCGGATCGGGCCGCGCGGGGCTTGCGCGTTGGTGTCCGCGTGATCGGTGCATCGCTTTGGTGATGCCCGGGCGGCACGCGCCGCAAAGCTGCGCACGTGCGCGTCCGAGAGCGGGTTCAGGGTGTGGAGCGGTGTGCAGTCATGGTCCGTGAAGCGTGCGTGCGCTGAGGCGTGGACCGGGCGGTTATCGGGCAGTCGCGCGAGGGCATCGCGAGCGAACTCTGGCGGGCCGGCGCGGTCCAACCGATCTCCTTCTTTACGATGACGCACGCCCTGGCATCCGGATCCGGTGGCTCGCACCCTGTGTGGCGATGCGGACGCTGGCCGCGCTGGCCTCAGCCACGGCGATCGCGAGCGTTCACGCTGATCGAGTTGGTGATCGTGTTGGCAGTGATGGCGGTGCTGGCGGCGATCGTGACCCCGCGATTCGCGTCGGCGCAGTCGCGATACGAGGCGGATCTCGCGGCGGGCCGCCTCGCCGGTGATCTGCGTCTGGTCCAACGCACCGCGCGCGAGTGCGGTGTGCGTCTGCTCGTGAAGTTCGATTTCGAGAAGGTGCGGTATCAACTTCCGGCGGCGATCGGCGGCGCGACGCCGGTGGTCGAGCTGAGCGCCGCGCCGTTTCGTGCGAAGCTCTCCGGCGCCGCGTGGATGGGCGAGCGAGGGGTCGCATTTGATCCGCTCGGGCGTGCGACATCGAGCATGGCGATCTCGCTGTTCTCCGGCGACAATGCTCGCACCGTGCGAGTCACCAGCGGTTCGACGGCAATCGAGGTCGATCGCGTGCCGCTGCGGGGGCTGGGGCAGGTGGGCAAGACTGCGACGGACGCGGAGTTCGCGGCGCTCGTGAGTGTGCGACGAACCGCCGCGACGGACTCGAAGCTTCGGAGCGTCAGCGCGAGCGAGATCGCGGAGGCCGATGCCGAGGGGCCAGCGACCAAATGACGCGTCGAGCGAGCAATGTTGGCGTGTCTCTTGCTGCGACCGGCCCGGCGCGTCGGGCACGGGCCGCGTTCACACTCATCGAGATCGTCATCTCGCTGGCGCTGATCTCCATCATCGCCATCGCTTCGGCCGGGGTGATGCGCCTCGCGGCCCGGGCTGCTTCGGGCTCGGGTGATCCGCGTGCCGAAGCCTCTGGCCCGGCCGAGGCCCTTCGGCAGATCATGCAGGACTTGCAGCTTGCCACGAGTGTGCTCCGCGCCGACTCCACCGGGATGAGCGTCGAAGTTCCCGATCGCGATGCCGACGGTAAGCCCGAAACGATTGAGTACGAGTGGGACGGTGTGAGCGGCTCGACGGCGACGCGCTCGATCAACGGCTCGCCCGCGTCGCCGCTGCTGGTCGATGTCGCGGCGTTGGATTTCTCGCTCGACGTTGCCACACTCAGCGTTGGCGCGACGGCGCAGTCGGTGCCCGAGGCGATCGTCGTGACGGCGCCGCAGAACAGCGGCGGCACAGGTGTGGTGACGATCGATCGTGCGGTGGGGGTGTATCTCTCGCCGGCACTGGGGACGAACGATCGTACCTGGAAGCCGACGCGAGTCCGCGTGTACATGAGCCGCGCCGGCATCGCGCGGGGGAACGTGAGCGTCGAACTCCGCGTGGCTCCGGCCGATGCGCCGTCGGGCACACTGCTGGCAGGCTGGACGATCAACGACACGACACTGAGCGCCGGCGGCGGTTACGTGACGTTCGCGGTCCCGGCGGGCGTCACGCTCGATCGCGACACGAAGGTGGCTCTCCTGGTCAGAGCGGCCAGCTCGGACACGACCGTGAGCGTGCGAACGTCGCTCCGTGTCCCGCCGACTGCGAGCACGATCGTGACGAAGCTGGACAGCAACGGCACGACGTGGGTGCGCGTGCCGGACAACACCGCCTTTGCGGAGCTGTACGCAGAGACGATGACGGCAACGGGCGCGACGAGCCAGAAGCGAGCGGTGCGTGCGACCGTTGGAGTGTCGGTCGGCGGGATGAACAGCACGCTCCCGCGTCACGCCGTTGCGAGCGTTGTGTTGCTGAACAAGCCGGTGATGCCATGACCAGCGTCTATCGCGATCCCGGGTTCACACACACGTTCGCTGTAAGGCACCGGGCGGTGTCGCTGATTGAGTGCGTGCTGTCGATGGCGGTCTTCGCGGTGCTGATCTGCTCGGTGATGAACGCCGCGGGCGCAGCGGTGGCGACGCGGGCGCTGGGTGAGCGTCGCGAGCAGGCGCGGTTCCTGGCGGACCAACTGCTGGCGGAGATCATGAGCGAGCCGTACGCAGCGACACAGCGGGTCGAGCAGGTGGTGTCGGCGAAGTACGCGGTGCTCGGCATCAAGCTGGGCGTCGAGGTCTCGCCGCGCGTGGTGGTGACCAATGCCGAGTCGGTGGATCGCTACAACAGGTTTGCGGACACCAAGCCGGTGACGGAGTCCGGCGAGGTGGTTCAGAGCGGCGCGACAGGGTTTTTGCGGTCGGCTTCGGTGGAGTGGGTCTCGCCGGGCGATCCGTCGGTGATCTCCACGAAAGATCAGGGTATCAAGCGTGTGACGGTCATCGTGAGTTTCCAGGGCAAGCCGCTCTCGAAGCGCGTGGGCTTCGTGTTCGATGGCGATCGGTCTTTCTGAGGTGCGATGGTGACGCAGGACGCAAGAACATCTCGAATGACGGGTCGCACGGGTGCAGCCGGCGCGTTGTCTGCGTCGCTCGGTGAGGCCTCGCTGGACCATGACCCGTCGCGCCGCGACCGTCCGTGCGACGACAATCTCCGCGATCGCTGTGGCCGCGCGCATCGGCGCGCCCGTCGCCCGAGGCGTGCGATGATCTACTTCGCGGTCCTCAGCCTCGCCATGGTCACCGGGGCGATGGCGGTGGGGGCCCTCATCCGCGCGCGTGGCGAGTTCCGCGTCTCGCGACTCGGCGGCGATGCCGCCAGCGCTCGCGATCTTGCCGCCAGTGGCATCAGCTACGCCATCGGCGTCATGAACGCCGATCGCGCGTGGCGGTCAACCAAGCCCGCGACGTGGTTTTCAGATTCGCGTGTCGGCGACGGGCGACTCACGCTCAGCGCGACCGACAGCAGCGGCAATGTCGGCACCGCCGAGCTTGATCCGGTGATCGTCACCGCCACCGCGACCTGCGGCGAGATCACCAAGTCGATGCGAGTCACGCTGCTGCCGACACGCATCGCGGCCACCGGGCTGGAAGCCGCGGTCTCATGCGGTGGCACGATGACCATCACCGCCTCGACGATCAACAGCGGCCGCAGCGCGCCGATCTACAGCGCTGGCAATGCCACCGCGGTTGCCAGCATTATCAACGTGCCCGTCGAGTCGGCTCGGGTCGCCTCCGGTGGCAGCTTCCGCAGCGGTTCGTCATCGGCGGTCACTGCGAAGACCCTCCCGACTCGAAACGTCCCGGCTTCGTATGCCGGCATCGCCACGCGGATCAGCACCTCGTCGATTCCCTCGCTGCTCGGGACCTTCTCGATCTCTCGCGTGCTGCTCAGCCCGTCGAGCAACCCGTTCGGCACTGCGCTGAACCCCCGAGGCGTCTACAGCATTGACCTGGCCGGCGCGAACTTGAACATCTCTGACTGCCGCATCGTCGGCACGCTGGTCATCCTTAACGCCGGAAGCGTGACTGTTTCCGGCTCGGTCTCGATGGAGCCAGCCGAGTCGTCGCGACCGGTGCTGGTCATCCAGGGCACGACGACGATGTCCTTGTCGTCGTCAACGCTGAACGAGACCGGCGTGCCGCTGCTCAGCCCAACAATGAACTTCAACCCGGTCGGCACACCCTTCCCGTTCACGGGCAGCAGCACGGACAACGACACCGCCGACACGTACGTCAGCGGGATCCACGGCCTGGTCTACGTCGAGGGCAATCTGGGGATCAAGGGCAACACACGCGTCCACCAGCTCATGGCCTCGAAGGACGTTTCGATCGAAGGAACGCTGACGGTCAACCCCGACGCCACGATCATCGCGTCGCCGCCGCCGGGGTTCTATTGGCTTGATCACGCGCCGATGGACGGCAGCTACACGCTGGTGCCCTAGACGAGTCGCTCAGGCGTAGACCTCCATGAACACGCGTCGCGTGGGACGCACTTCTTTGTTGATCATCGATCGCTGCCAGGTGTTCACGCCCGCCAGGACCTCCGGGCTCACGCCCAAGTACCCGCTGAGCGCCTCGGGCGGGAGCTGGCGCGCCAGTTCCTGGAAGATCCCAAGCTCCATCCCCGCCAGGCCGCAGATGTAGATCAGCGTCTTGGATGAGCACAGTTGCGGCAGCAGTGCCTCTCGATCAGTCCGCAGACGATCCTGCACGTACAGCCGATCGTGCTCGCCGTTGCGCTCGCGGCTCACGCTGGTGATGTACCGGAAGTTCGCGTGCCCCTTCTGGAGCTTGAGGAACTGCTCGTGATAGAGCAGGTCGGTCGAGTACGGCGTGCCCATGAGCAGCGTGATGCGGCTCTGGCAGCCGCTCTTGAGAAGCTCGGTCACCATGCCGCGGAAGGGGGCGATGCCGGTGCCGGTGGCGACGAAGAGATACTCGTGCTCATCGAAGCGGGCGGGCAGCACGAAGCGCTTGCCGTTGGGCCCGCTGAGGCGGACCTTGTCGCCGACCTTGCGATCGCAGAGGTAGTTTGAGCACACGCCGATGAACAGCTCGTGTGTTTCCCAGTGCTCGTCGATCGAGCGCTTGACGGTGGTGCTGATGACCTTGCCGGCGCCGTCCTCGCCCAGACTGGGGCTGGCGAGGGAATACAGGCGGACTTTGTGCGGCTTGCCGTGGGCGTCAAGGCCCGGTGCGAGCACACCGATCGACTGCCCGGCGAGGCACCGGCCCTCCAGGGGCGTACCGCTGATATCGATCTCCAGATGCCGCACCACCCCCGCGGCTTTCTTGCCCGCGGTACACAGCTCATTGCGGACGATGACGCCCTCGCAAGGGTCCGTCGGACGACACAGGTGCATCTCCGCTTGACGCAGAACGGGCTCGGCGATCGCTGGCCCATCGGGAACGGTGCTACTCATGCCCGAACATAGACGCCGGGCGCATCAGGTTCAACAGCCAGAGCCCCGCCCACTGTACAATCTGCACGAGTCGAAGCCCGTTGACCCCCGATCGATCCGGTTCCCGACGCGCCGCTGTTTCCTTCCACTCCCATTGCCTTCCGTCCTGATTCCCTCCGTGTACCTCCGCGCTCCTCCGTCCGCTCCGTGTACACGTCCTCCTGTCTTCTCTGCGTTTCTCTGCACTCCCTGCGTTCTCTGCGTACTCCGTTCCAAGCCAAAAACCTGAGCTTGCGCTCAGGGCTCCCTCGATCCCCATCCCTCCCCCCGGAGTCTTCATGAACACCCTTTTCCTCACACCACTCATGCTTGTTGCTCTTTCGAACGCCGGCGCTGCGGTGCCGCCCGTCCCGCCCGCACCGCCCACGCCCATCAATCCGGTGACCGAGACACTCCACGGCGTCTCCCTCACCGACAACTACCGCTGGCTCGAAGGCGACAACTCCAAGCCCGATCAGATGGGCACCGCGAACAAAGAAGTCGGCGAATGGACCGACGCTCAGAACGCGTACACCCGGGCCGTGCTGGACAACTTGCCCGGCCGCAAGGCGCTGGAAGACAAACTCCGCCCGCTGATGGAAGTTGGCTCGGTCAGCGCCCCGCGGATGGCCAAGGACTTGTACTTCTACTCCAAGCGCGAGGGCAATGAGAATCAGGCGCGCGTCTTCGTGCGCAAGGGGCACAACGGCGAGCCGCGCGTCCTGCTCGACCCGGCCAAGATTGATCCCACCGGCCTCACCACGATCTCGTGGTACGTCCCCACCGACGACGGCACACTCCTGGCCTTCGGCACGTATCGCGCCGGCGACGAGAACTCCGTCGCGCAAGTCATCGAGGTCGCCTCCGGCAAGTCCATCCCGATCAACGTCGGCTCAAAGGTCTCGTCGTTTGACTGGCTCCCGGACAACTCCGGGTTCCTCTATCGCAACCTCGCCGATGTTGACAACCCCTACAGCGGCCAGGTCCGCTTCGTCGCGCTGGAGCCCAAGTCTTTCTCATTCCTCTCAGACACCCTGGTCTTCCGCGCCTTCACGCCCGAGGAGAACAAGACCCTGGCCACCACCTACGGCCCCGGCGGCGGCCTGACCAAGGACGGCAAGTACCTCGTCCTGTCGTACTACACCGATACCCGCAACAACGATCTCTGGATCGCCTCGGCCGACACCTTCCGCAAGACGGGTAAGGTCGAGCGCATGCCGATCTTCGTTGACGCGAGCGCCGCATCGAATGCTGATGTCATCAACAACGTCGCGTACATCACCACGACCGCCGGCGCACCAAACGGGCGCGTCATGTCACGCCGGCTTGATCCGAGCGCGGCGTCGCCCGAAAAGGCCGCCGGTGAGATGCGAGAGATCATCCCCGAGCGCAAGGACGCGGTGATCGAGGGCGTCTCGATCGCCAAGGGCATCATCGCGGTGGATTACCTCAAGAACGCCAGCACCGAGATCCAGCTCTTTGACTTCGAAGGCAAGTCCCTCGGCCAGCTCAAGCTCCCCGGCATCGGCACCGCAAGCCTCTCGACCGACTCGGACCGCACCGAAGCCTTCCTCTCATTCACCAGCTACAACTACCCGACGACCGTCTTCCGCGTCGACCTCGCCAAGCCCGCGTCCGAGCCGGTGCTCTGGGAGCAGCCCGCGGTGCCCGTCGATCCGTCCTCCGTCGAGGTGAAGCAGGAGTGGTACACCTCCAAAGACGGCACCAAGGTCTCGATGTTCATCATCCACAAGAAGGGCCTGGAGCTCGACGGCTCCAACCCCACCATCCTCTACGGCTACGGCGGCTTCAACGTCCCGCTCACCCCCGCCTTCAGCGCCCCGCTCTTCCAGTGGTTTGACGCCGGCGGCATCTACGCCGTCGCCAATCTTCGTGGCGGCGGCGAATACGGCAAAGATTGGCACGACGCCGGTCGCCGGGACAAGAAGCAGAACGTCTTCGATGACTTCATCGCCGCCGCTGAGTATCTGATCCAGAAGAGGTATACAAGCTCGCCCAAGCTCGCGGTCCTTGGCGGCAGCAACGGCGGCCTGCTCACCGGTGCCTTCGTCGCGCAGCGACCGGAGCTCGCAGCCGCCGCGATCTCTGCGGTGCCGCTCTTGGACATGGTCCGCTACCAGTCCTTCCTCATGGCCCGCTACTGGGTTCCGGAATACGGCAGCAGCGAGGACCCTTCGCAGTTCAAGACCATCCTCGCCTACAGCCCCTATCACAATCTCAAGAAGGGCACGAAGTACCCCGCAGTGATGGTCACCGCCGGCGAGAACGACTCACGCGTTCACCCGCTGCACGCCCGCAAGTTCGTCGCGGCCCTGCGCGAGAACTCCGGCAGCGATCAGACCACCCAGCCCATCCTTCTCTGGGTCGATCGCGAAGCCGGGCACGGCCAGGGCAAGCCGCTCAACCTCCGCATCCGCGAGGCCGCGGACCAGCGCATCTTTTTGATGTGGCAGCTTGGCATGTTGAAGTGATTGAGGTGGCCTGAATCTGAGTGGCACTGCCTCTCCGACGCAGGCCCGAACACCCTGAAGGCACAAGGAACAACGACCCTCGGTGGGTCGTTGTTTTCATTGCTATCAGTTTGTCCAAGCCTGCCTCGGAGAGGCAGGGCTCCGAAGCCCCAGCAACCACTCACCCCGGCATCGCAAACCGACCCGCCAGCGCCCGCACCTTTTCGCGCACGTTCGCCGTGACGCCAGCCTCGCCCTTGGCGCTGAGGACATCGTCGATCAGCGAGGCGATGGAGTCCATCTCGGCGGGGCCCATGCCGCGCGTGGTGGTGGCGGGCGTGCCGAGGCGGATGCCGCTGGTGAACTTGGGCGGGCGCGGGTCGCTGGGGATGCCGTTCTTGTTGCAGATCAGCCCCGAAGTCTCCAGCCACTTCTCCGCGTCGGCGCCCGTCAGCTCCGCGTTCTTTGGGCGCAGGTCAACCAGCATCAAGTGGTTGTCGGTGCCGCCGGTGGTGATGCGGTAGCCGCGCTTGGTCAGGGCGGCCGCGAGCGCCTTGGCGTTCACAACGATCCGCTTCTGGTAGTCCACGAACTCCGGCTTCAGCGCCTCGCCGAACGCCACGGCCTTGCTGGCGATCACGTGCATCAGCGGCCCGCCCTGCACGCCCGGGAACACCGACTTGTCGATCTTCTTGGCGAGCTCTTCATCGTTGGTCATGATCAGCCCGCCGCGCGGGCCGCGCAGGGTCTTGTGTGTCGTCGTCGTCACGATGTGCGCGTGCGGGAATGGGCTCGGGTGCGAGCAGCCGTTGTGCGTGCAGAGCCCGGCGATGTGCGCGATGTCTGCCACCAGCAGCGCACCGACTTCATCAGCGATCTTGCGGAAGACATCAAAGCGAATCACGCGTGGGTATGCGGAGTAACCGCACATCAGCACCTTGGGCTTGTGCTCCAGCACCACGCTGCGCACCGCGTCATAGTCGATCTGCTCAAACTCCGGGTGGTCCGGCGCGTAGTGCAGCGGGTAGAAGACCGGCTTGTGATAGACGCCGGAGAAGTTGATCGACATGCCGTGGGAGAGGTGGCCGCCGTCTTTGAGCACCAGCGAGCAGAACACATCGCCCGGCTTCATCGTCGCCATAAACACCGCGGTGTTCGCCTGCGCACCGCTGTGCGGCTGCACGTTGGCAAACTTGCAGCCAAACAGCGCCTTGGCCCGATCGCGTGCGATGTCCTCGATTGCGTCATGATGCACGCAGCCGCCGTAGTACCGAGCGCCCGGATACCCCTCGGCGTATTTGTTGGTCAGCCACGAGCCCATGGTGTGCATGACCGCGGGCGAGACGTGGTTCTCGCTGGCAATCAGCTCGATCGTGGACTCCTGGCGCTCGCGTTCGAGGGCCATGTGCCGCGCGATCTCGGGGTCGGCGTGATTGAGGAGTTGCAGCAGTGAGTCGGAAAGGGCGTCGTGGCTCATGGGCGGATGGTAGAACGCCGGCGGGCGGAATCATCCCGTCGTTCAGCGGAACTCATCGAGCGAACCGAACCGCCACGGCGTTACCCCCGTAGGTCACCCACATACCCTGCCCCGGTCTCGCGCAGCGACGCGTACTCGCGCGTGAGACACTGTCACTTCCTTGGACACAGACCATGAATTCTCGTGAGCAAGAAGCCGTCGTCACCGTTTGTCTGCTCGCTGCGTTTGCCGATGGTGGCAAGAGCGACTCCGAGCGCGAGGAAGTCCGCCGGATCGTCGAGAGCCTCGGCTCCGGCAATGACGATGCGCCCGCGGGCGCCGGTGGTCCCGCGTCCCGCCCCATGTCTGCGCTGTACCAAGATGTCCTGCTCGGGCGCGTGACGGTCGAGAAGGCCGTGCAGCCGCTGACGCAGCCCGCGCATCGAACGCTCGCCTACGAGATGGCGGTGGCGGTCTGCGATGCCGACGGCAGGTCCAGCCCCGAAGAGAAAGTGTTCCTCGAGAAGCTCCGCGCGACGCTCGCGATCGAACAGGGCGCTGCCGCTGCGACGCTGCAACAGGCCGATGAACTCGTGGACTTCGGACTCGAGCCGGCGATCGCGCCGGCCATCGCTGGCGCCGGCATCGGTGCCGCGGCCCTCGCCGCCGGCTCGACCGGATCGGCCGGCGCTCTGGCAGCCACCGGCTCCAAGCCCGCGATCGATGACGCCGAAATCGACGCCTCGATCACGCGCTATGCGATCCTCAACGCCGCGATCGAGCT
>JAIEQQ010000558.1 GCA_019747615.1 Phycisphaerales bacterium | reverse complement strand
TCCTACACCGCCGCCCCTCCAGCCGATTCGCGTCCCGGTGGTATCGATGGTCGTGTGCATTCTGAGCGCGGTGGTGCTGGCGTTTGCACCGATCATCGTCGCGATGGTCGTGTCGAACTTCGAACCTGACGCGGTGAGCGCGAGCGCCGGCGCCGGCGTTGGTGTCATGATCTTGATCGCGGTGCTTGTCGCGCCGGTGGCGTTCCTGCTGCGTCGGCGGGCACCGAATGTGGCTCCGCTGACGTTCAGCGTGGTGGCGTTGCTCGCGGCGGCGCTGCTGTGCGTGATTCCGCTGGTCAGGAGCGTTAAGCCGGGCGTTGACAACCGAATGGCGGCTGTGCAGCGGCTTGACGCGCTGAACCGGGAGACCGCGTCGAAGGAGGCCTCGGGCTCGATCGAGGCGAACGATGTTCGTGCGCTGGTGCACAACGTCGATCACGAACTCAAGACCATCGCGGCTGACACCAAGGGCGATGAGAAGCTCTTTCTTCTGGCGATGGCCGATTTCAACAAGATCGCCGGGCCGGCGAACGTGGCGTATGTCGAGGCGATCGGCCAGTTCACCAAGGCGGGCGGTTCGGAACCTGACACGCTGACGTCGAGGGATCACATCGCGCAGCGGATCGGGCTGCTGGACCGAGCGATCAAAGCGGCCGAGGCGATGCACGAGATCCAAGCGGGCGCTCGGGCCTTTGTCATCAAGCACATGACCGATGCGGGGGCGAAGCGCGTCGAAGTCTACCTGAACAACATCCGCTTCACTCGCATGCGAGAGCTCGAGACGGAGTTCGCCGCCAGCGAGGTCTCGCTTTGCAAGGCCCTTCGCCCGTTCCTGATTGAGCTGCACGATTCATTCTCGCACTGGACCCGCGAGGGGAGAATGGTGTACTTCACGGGCTCGGCACCACTGGGAACCGTCGACCGATTCAACGATGCGCTCAAAGCGATCGACGCCGCGACCGCCGAGAACGCACGGATCAACGCCGAGCGGAAGGCGTTCCGCGAGGCACGAAAGAAGTGAGCGAGATCATCGTGACCAGGAGTATCTCGAAGTCCTGCCCCCTCCGCCGCGATGCGCGGCACCTCCCCCGGTAGGGACCGGGGGAGGGTGGAACCGGCGCTCGCTCGCAACATCATCCGCAACTGCGCCGCCGCCGCGTGAGGGTATTGCCCCCGCTCAGCGTCGCTTCTTGAAGCGGTCCTTGACGCTCGGCGTGAAGCTCGAGCCCTTGCTCCGCATCATCCCCGGCGCGCCGGCACCCGGGCCCCCCTGGCCCGCCGCGTTCATCTGCTTCATTGCCTTGACCTTCTCGGCGGTGCTCATGCCCGAGAGCTGCTTGCTCATGGCGCTGATCATCGTGAACTGCTTCACTAGCGTGCCTACTTCGTTGTCCTGTGTGCCGGCGCCCTGTGAGATTCGCCGCCGGCGCGAGTTGTTCAGCAAGTCCGGCTTGCGGCGTTCCTGAAGCGTCATTGAGTGGATGATGCCCTCGACGCGATCGAGCTTGTCGTCATCGATCTGCGCGTTCTTCAGAGCGGCGCCGACACCGGGGAGCAGGCCGAGCAACTGCTTCATCGGCCCCATCTTCCGCAGCGAGCGGAGCTGGTTCAGGAAATCGTCCATCGTCATCTCGCCCTTGGCCATCTTCTCTTCGAGGGCCTTGGCGTCCTCGTCGGAGACTTGCTCGCGGGCCTTTTGCACCAGCGAGACGACATCGCCCATGCCCAAGATGCGCCCGGCGATGCGCACGGGGTGGAACTCTTCGAGCGCGTCGAGCTTTTCGCCGACGCCGATGAAGCGGATCTTGGCGCCGGTGACGCTCTTGACTGAAAGCGCTGCGCCGCCGCGCGTGTCGCTGTCAAACTTCGTGAAGATCAGGCCGTCGACTTCGAGTTTCTCGTGGAAGGCCTTGGCGGATCGCACAGCGTCCTGGCCGGTCATCGCGTCAACGACGAGGAAGATCTGCGTGGGCTTGATCCGCAGGTTGACCTGCTTGAGTTCGTCCATCAGCGCGTCGTTGACGTGCAGGCGGCCGGCGGTATCGAGGATCACCGTGTCCACGCCGAGCGACTTGGCCTTGCCGATCGCTCGCTCGCACACGCCGACGGCGACGCCCACCGCTTTGCCATACTCGGCGGTCTTCTCCGGCTCGCTGTAGAAGTGAACTTGCGCCGCGCCGGGCATGTCGGCGTTGACGGTCTGCGCGACGATGCCGAGCTGCTCCACCGCGGCGGGTCGCTGCAAGTCCGCCGCGACGAGCATCGAGCTGCGCCCGCGCTTCTTCAGCCACGCCGCGAGCTTGCCGCAGGTGGTGGTTTTGCCGCTGCCTTGAAGGCCGCACATCATCACGATCGTCGGCCCGGGCGAGAGCACCTGGATGCCGGGCCCGTCGGCCATCATCATCTTGGCGATCTCTTCGTGGCTGAGGCCCTCGGGGATCTGCGGCAGATCGCCGAGCAACTGCACGAGCCGGTCGTAGACGATGCCGATCATCTCCTGACCGGGCTGGAGGCTCTTGAGCACGTCCTTGCCGATGGCGTCGGTGACGACGCCCTCGGTGAACGAGTTGACAACCTCGAGCGCGACGTCGGCGTCCAGCAGTGCCCCGCGCACCTCGTCCATCGCTTCGCGGATGTTCGCTTCGGTGATGGTGCCCTTGCCGCTGAGCTTGCGGAGGACGGAAGAAAAGCCTTCGGAAAGACGGTCAAACATGATGCAAGACGGTAGGGACGCAAAGTGCCAAACGCTTGATCACGGGTTCGTCGCGATGGCTGTTGCGGGGCGTCAGATCAGCCCCCAGCGGGCTCGGGCTCCTGCCACTGAGACACCGGCATCTTCTTCTCCATCCACGCGCCGGGCGGGACCGGCTCGTAGCCGAGTTGCTTGTACAGCGCGTGCGCATCGCGCGTCGCAAGACACCAGCGGCGGAGGGTCTGCACCCCCGAGTGGCCCTGCAGCTCAACGATCATGCGCTTGGCGAGCCCGCGGCCGCGATGCCCCTCGATCACGAACACATCGCAGAGCCACGCGAACGTGGCGTAATCCGTGACGACTCGCGCGATCCCCACCAGCTCGCCCGAGGGCTGATGGATGGCCGCCGCGACGAGGCTATTGCGGATTGCGACCTCGACGACCTCGCGCTTGATGCGAGGCGACCAGTACGTCGTGGACAGCATCGCATGAACGGCACCGACATCGATCCGGTGCTTGTCCGTGGTGATCAAGTAGTCCATGCGACCAGCGTAGAGTGGCGCGGGCGGACCGCCTGCGGACTTGTTGAGCCAGCCGCGTCACTTGTTGGCGATGAGCATGAAGTAGCCGTAGGTGCGACGCTGCAGCCGCCCCGTCGAGAGGTTGCCGTCGTCCATCTGCTGATCCACCAGCAGCATCACGCTGGCGTGGTCCGATGTGGGCGTTGGCGTCGTCCAGCTCCGCAGACTGATGCCGACTGCCGGCGTCGGCTGCTCCCACTGCGCCGAATCCCAGTTCTCAAAGTCCAGATCCATGTTGACCGCTGTCGGCTTCAGCCAGATGTCCGGCTCCATATACGCCCGAATCTCCGGCGGGCAGATCGACGGGTTCACGTCCGCCGGCCACGCGCCGTTGTCGCGGTGGTAGGCGATCACCGATCGCGCGATCACCTTGAACGACGACGCGATCGACGCGGCGCGGGCGCGCGTTGACGTATCAAAGAACCGCGGCACCGCCACGCCCGCAAGAATCGCGAGCACAACGATCACCGCGATCAACTCGATCAGCGTGAATGCTCGCCGCGAGGGGATCATGCGGGATTCATCGACCTCTGCGGCAGGCTTCTCTGCTTCCCGCGTCAATGCGTGCACTGAGCGAAGGCCTCGCGCCGGACAATCCGGTTTGGTGACCTAGGCCTCACCGCCGGCACAGTCGCACCAAACCTCTCAGCCTTGCCAGACCGCTCAACCGATCTTCTCAGCCCCGCCCATGTACGGCCGCAGGACCTCGGGGATCACCACGCTGCCATCGGCCTGCTGATACATCTCCAGGATCGGGATCATCAGGCGGGGCGACGCAGCGACGGTGTTGTTCAGCGAATGGCAGAACGTCGTGCCCTTGTGCTCGGTGGACTTGTAGCGGAGGTTCAACCGGCGGCACTGGTAGTCGTACAGACGGCTGGCGCTATGCGTCTCGCCGAAGTCGCCGGCGGTCGTGCCGTCATCGCTCAGCTCGCCGCGGCCGGGCATCCAGCACTCGATATCGATCATGTCCGCGTTCTTCACGCCCAGATCACCCGTGCAGCACTGCAGCAACCGATACGGCAGCTTCAGGCTCTGGAGCAGCCCTTCGACGTACCCGATCATCTTCTTGTGCCACGCGCGGCTCTCTGCTTCGTCCGCCTTGCAAATCACCACCTGCTCCACCTTGTCAAACATGTGGACGCGATAGAGCCCCGCAGTGTCCTTCCCCGCGGCGCCCGCCTCGCGCCGGAAGCACGGCGACACCGTCACATACTTCAGCGGCAGCTTCGCCTCATCGATGATCTCATCCATGTGCAGCGCCATCAGCCCGACCTCGCCGGTGCCCGTCAGGAACAGGTCGTTGGCGGTTGAAGCCTCGGCGTGGTTCGTCGCGTCGGCGTTCTGACGCTGAGACTCGGCGATGTGATACGCCTGCTCACGCCCTGCCGGGAAGAAACCGGTGCCGATCATGGCTTCCTCTCGCACCAGCACAGGGACGCTCATCGGCACGAAGCCGTGCTGATGCACCATGTAGTCAAACGCGTAGCGCGTCACGGCTTGATGCAGCAGGAAGCCCATGCCGGTGAGAACGTACGAGCGCGTGCCAGCGATCTTCACGCCGCGCGGGAAGTCGACGAGGTTCAGGTCTTTGCAGAGCTGAATGTGGCTCTTGGGCTTGAAGCCTCGCTGCGATGCGAAGGGCTTGGAGAGATCGAAGCCGGCAGTGATCGAGGCCGAGCCGCCACCGGGTGCCGCGGGCGGCGACCAGCGCGAGACCTCGACATTGTCGTCGCTGCCGGTGCCCACGGGCACGTCCGCATCGGGCGGAAGGGGGATCGTCAGGAGGATCGAGTTGACCTCGGGCTCAAGCCGCGCGACGACGCCTTCGAGCTGGGCGATTTCTTCCTTGAGCGCCGCGGGCTTGGCGCGCAGTGCGTCGAGCTGCTGCTGGATCACCTGCTTGGCCGCGGCCTCCCCGCCGCCGGCGGCCTCGGCCTTCTTGAGCTCGGCCTGGAGCTTGCCCATCTGCGGGCCGAGCTCCTTGTCAATCTTGCCGCGTTCGGATCGCTTGTTTTCAAGCTGTGTCAGAGCCGCGCGGCGTTCCTCGTCCAGCCGAAGCAGCCGGTCAATCTGGACCTCCATGTTCTTCTTGGCGGCCCCATCCTTGAAACGCTGCGGATGCTCACGGAGTTGCTTGAGGTCGATCATGGGCGGAGGGTAGGAGGGGGATGGCGGGGCGTGGGTGCTGCTGCGGCCGTGGACGGACTTCAGCCCACGCGGGCAGGCCGATGGCGGTCCGCGCGGGGCGGGCGGAGGTGCGGGCCGGAGATCGAGGGGAGGATGGGGCGCTCGAGGTCACTCAGAGCGTTGCTCCCGCAACGTTTCGTCGATGAGTTCGCCGCACTCGGGGCACTTAGGAGCATCGCTGCGGGGGTAACCGCACGCCAGGCATTGGCCGGCGAGGACGCGGCGCCGTCGCCGTCGGGTTCGAATGCCGCGAACTGCCAGAAAGATTGGCCCCCAGATCGCTGCGGCTATAAGAGAGTACAGCGCGATCAAGAAGACCACGCCACGCCATGCACCAGGGGACCAGTCGATCGTCCAGTAGGTTCCTGATCTCTGAAGAGCTTGTGATAAATGTCGCGGGTCGGGATTCGCACTCGCAAGCTGATCCGCAACGACCCGAATCTCTTCGTCGGTCACGCCGGGCACTTCCAGAACATGTGAGCGAAGCACCACGAGTACGCCGATGGAATCCAGTTGGTCACCACGAAGGAATCCAAGACCGCGCAGTAGGCCTCGCGCCGGGCCAGAGAGCAGTTTGTTCGCTTGCTCGACCTGCACCGGGGCCGGTGCTTTCTCAGCAAAGTGCAGAGCGGTTCGGAAGCGCGTTCCACTGACGCTGTATCGATCGCTAACGACCGCTAGGCAGTGGCCGGCCATGAAAATCGTCGCGGTGACTGCCACGATGCAGGAGAAACCAAGTCTCGTCGCGACAGCTCGCCAGATTCTCTGGAAGTCGGTACTATCCATCTGAGGTCAACCGAGCACAAGTTCGATCCACTTTTGAACATCAAGCTCATCAACAGCACCGTCGCCGTTCACGTCAAACCTTCGCGAGTCTGCGGGCGGCTCGTCAACGTTGACGTGAGCGTACAAGAGGGTCAAGTCAGCCTCGTCTCGTGATTCATCGCCGTTGAAGTCGCCATAGGTCGGCGAATTCACGAGCGTGTTCGCATAAGCAATCAAAGAACTCGAAAGCTTGCCAAGCGAGCCAACGAACTCAACACCTCGGTTGATGACAACGCGAACAGCCGTCTTGTCGCCGCAAAGGTGGGGGCTTTGCCTCGCTTCGTTGATCGAACGGTACACTTCGGCACACTCGAAGAGCGTCAGAGCAAGCGGTGAGTCGATACCCCTTGCGACGCCCCACGCCGTCATGTCAATCGTGAGCTGTTTGTCGCGGCCGTCCGGATAGACATCAGTGCTGGAACGCAACGGTCCGTGAACGTCAACATCCCACGGCACAGCCTCCGGTACCGGACGGTTGTTCGGCTGCACCGTCGGAAAGCCGTGTGGTAGCGCGGGGTTCCAGCCGGTTGACGGTGCCGCTCCGGGCGTTAACGGCCTGCCGTCGGATCCGCAGTTGCATGGGCTGGGAACACGCGTGAAATAGTACGGGACAAGACGAGCGCCAAGGGGAAGGGCGTCTGCGACTGTCTTCATCTCCTGCCATTCCTCGCGCCGACCGTTCGGATAACAGCGAGTGTAAGCGGTCAGTATCCGTTGAACGCGCCAGTCCCTCTGCACGAAGACTTGCACGCACCCGCATGGATTTGCGCCGGTGAAAGTGGTCGTCACCGACGCCGTCTGCCGCCATTCACCGTCAACCGAGAAAAGCGCTCCGCAAAGACCAAACTGAACCGAACCGCCCGCCGACAAGTCCACGCCAGAAGTCACAGACAAGTCACCACAGCACTTTTGTGAGACGCCGCTAACCGCTTGCTCAGTCACCAGAAACTGATTGAAGTTGCCGCATGGCATCATCACCGCAGTGTCGACCGCGACGCAACGTGAATGGGCCCAGTTCGACCAGGTCGGCATGTCCCACCGCCCTTGACCCAAGGCGACTGCTGGCCCGAAGACCGCAGCTAGAGCCGCAGCAATCAAGCTACGACTGAGTGCAGTCGCAGCAGTGGCGTGGCGTGGTATGGCAAAGCCTAGCGGGTTGAATGGAGTATTCATGAATTGAATCTAACTGTGCGAGATCGAGCGTGCAAGCGAAGCATCGTTGTGCAAAACTATGCGTACTCCTCTCCGCCTTAGGATGTTGATCAACGTTTGTTCTTCCTAGGGGATTCATGGGCATACCCACATTATTACACGCTGCAGCACAGTCCCGTGTTCTTGGGATCTTGGAAGTGGCAGTTCGTATCCCGTTCAGTCGTTGACGGGGGCGTGGCACTGATTGCTCCCCGTGGGCTGATCCGGCTCGCGCCTATCCACGAACATTGAACGCCGGGCCGATCAGCGCCACGCCCGCGGCCTGTCACCGCCCCCCCTCCGACACCAACACCGCCCGTCCCGGCCTTCCAATCCCAATTCCCCTCCCAACCAAGGCTCCGCCCCCTCCACCGCGTGATTGAGGCGTGGGTTTCGCGCGATCCCCTCGCCCCCCGCCCCCGGAGCCTCTTGCATGACGCCGACCGTCGATGGAGCCACGCAGATCACGATCGCGGTATCGAACGTCTCGGCCGTCGCGCGGGCCGGGCTGTGGCTCGCCGTCGCGTGGGCGGTGCTTGTTGCACTGGTCATGGGCGTGATCATGATCGCGGGGAACCGCGCGGAGAATGACCAGCCGTGGCGCAATTTCGCCCTGACATTCGCGGTCGTCCTCGCGGCGCACGTTGGCTACCTGCTTGCGCCTTGGGCCGTCGGGCGTGCGTGGTGGGCGTGGTCGTTCTGGTTGATGGTGCCGCCGGCGGCGCTCATCGCGGTCGTCGCGCTGATGCCGATCTACGGCGCGATCAAATGGACCCGGCCTGACGGCGGCAGCGGCTGGGTGACGATCATGCAGATGGGATGGATGAGCCTTGTCGGCGTGGCGCTGTACGCCGTGCCGCCGGCGATCGTCTGGTTCAATCGATCGAGTCCGGAATGAACGGGATCGCACGATGAGCACGCATGTACAACGCTTCCCCGCGCTCCTGGCGGACCTTGAGTTCACGATGCAGGTGCCCGACGGCTTCGCGGAGCCGCCGTTTGAGCGCGCGGACGTGGACTTTGACGACGCCACCAAGTCCGCTCCGCTGGCGATCGTCGCATCACAAGTCGCCATGGCCGTGATCACGATCGCGGCGCGGCCCGCGTACGAGAACGGCTCCGTCGAGCAGTGGGCCAGATTCCTCTGTGACCACTATCAACTCGCAATCACCGGCTTGGTCAGCGGCTTCGTCGGCGAGCCCGAGCCGGCGGGGCACCTGCACCCGTGCGTGCTTGTGGAGGCGACGCAGACGCAGGACAACACGCCGCTCACATTTCGACTGATGTTCCTAGAAGACGGCAAGCGATTGCTCACCGCCTCGGCGATGTGCCCGACCGAGCTCTGGGGCAGCTACGGCCCGGCGCTCGAGCAATCGCTGCTCTCGATCCAGCTCGCGCGCCCGCAAGACCCGACGGTGCCGTGCGTGCCGGGCGGGCCGGTGCCGATCGTGGACATGCCGGGGCAGGTGGCGGGCGAGTGGCCGCGCGGGCGCGGGGCGGAGGTCTTTGACGTCGCGGCGCACGAAGCCGCGCTCGACTCAGCAGTGTCGATTGCGCGCGACCTGATCGCATCGGGCCAGTACGTGGAAGCCGAGGCCTGCATCATCAACGCGCGGCAAGACATTCAAGGCGCCTGCGCGCTCGCCCGCCTCTATCGCGAACGACTCGAACAGCTCGTCGCTGAGCGCAAAGCAACCGGCGAGTCTGATCTCGAGGAACTGCGGGAGGTCTTTAGCCGCGCGTCGGCCGCCGCGATGAACGCGTTCCCCCAGCCGCATACGGAAGTCGAAGCCGAGGACTACGAGCGAGGGCAAGCGGGGGCGCAGGCAGAGTTGGATGCGATCATGAGGCGGGTAGAAGCCTAAACGAAGTGACCGTGCCACCGACCCGGCTCTGTGGGTCGGTGCGGTTTGACTCGCGGTCTCCACGCGCGACGACCGAAGGGCCGACCAGTGCCTTTGCCCCTCGCCGAGTCATGATCCGATGCGGCGGTGGTGGATCGCTCGCTCAACGCGACGTGGTTCGGCCCACGCCATGGCTCCTAGAGTTCATTGAAATGAAGGCGGGGTTACGAGCATTTGTGCTGATGACTGTCTCGCTCATGGTGGTCGCTGCCGTGACGATGCTGATCGTACTTGGGGCAAATAATTTTCTTGTCACCGACATCTGGTATCGCGAAAATCCATTGGTTGATCCCGTTTCGGTGATCTCGGTTCACGAGGGGAAGATCACGCTGCGCGACGGCCGCGTTTTTCGGCCCGCTGGAGTCCAACGGGCCAAGAACGTGTCACCGGACGAGTTCGACACCGCGCTCCGTGTCATGTGCGCCCAAGGCGTCGTGCTGATTCGCGACCTCGGCGATGGGTCGGCGTTCCTCCTCGCTGAGCCGAAATACTACAACCCGTGCGGCACGCGCAACCACAACGGCATCCCTTGGCAGAGGTCCGCTGGCCGGTACTTCCAGTGCCCGCTCAGCGAGTTCCTCATTCAGTCCGGGTACGCGGTCTGCGATTTGAATCGACCCGGCCTCACGGCGCGAGAGCGATGGAGACTCGAAGGCGTTGAGCACATCGCCGGCGTTGATCCAGAGCCCCGGTGGATTGCGGTGGAGATCGCCGCGTTCAGACAAGGCGGCGACGAGCGTTCATTCGAAGACTATGACGCGACGCTCGAGTTGATGTGGAAGCCGCCGCCGGCACCGTAACATCGTGGCGCGTTCCCGGGCGTGCCGCGCACGCATTCGCGTCACGGATGTCGCTGCTCAGTAGGCGCCACCCTGCGGTTGCTTCGCATGACCGCGATCATCGCACAGGTCCGCGTGCTCGCGCCCGCGGCTCCGACAATCACGCGCCACAACACCCGCTCACGCTGAATCCCACCCGACGGCTCGTTTCATGTTCACGTTCGCGTTCGCGTTCACCTCAATGCCCCCGTCCCCCCGCATGCAACCCCGCCACTCCCGCCACGATCAACGCCGCGCATCCAAACCGCCACACCGTCGCCGGCTCCTTCAGCACTGTGATGCCCACGAGCATCACGCCCAGCGCGCCGATGCCTGTCCATACCGCGTAGCCCACGCCCGCGGGGATCACGCGGAGTGCCAGTGACAGCAGGTACATGCTCGCGGCCCCGAAGGCGACGGCGGCGACCGATGGCCAGAGTTTGGTGAAGCCGTCAGACGAGCGGATGCCCAGGGCCATGCCGACCTCAAGCACGCCCGCCAGCAGCAGGATGAGCCACGCGGAGGTTGGCGCACCGGCGCTGGCGGTGAGTGTGCCGGTCGCGTCGCCGGTGGCCACGGCGTTTGCGATGCCCGCGGCGCTGGCCGCGGCGGCGTTGGTCAGGTCCGCGCCGGTGGTGCCCACGTTGCTCGGTTCCATCATCTCGCTCCTTGCGCTGATTCCCCGCGATGCAGGCTCGTTCACTGGCTCGGGTTTCGGTTGGTGATCAACGTCCGAATCTGAATCGCGACGCGATCCGAACGACTGGGCCGCGGCGTGCGTTCAATACAGGGTAACAGATCGAGCGCCTTCGGCATCCAAAGGATCATGACTATGAACTCGCTTCGTTCGTTGACAACGACCGGCCGCCGCGGCTCATTCTGGCTGATGGGCGTCACACTCCTGAGCACACTTGCGCTCGGCGCATGCTCGCCAAAGGCCAGCTCGGCGGGGCCGCAACCGGCCCGGACATCGGCGCCGGCGCAGACGACCGACATCGCGCCCGGCGGCGTTGCAAAGACGCCGACCGGCGCAGGCACGAACAGCGCGCCATCGGGCGCGTCCGGAACGAGCGCGGCGTCAACGACCTCATCATCAACCTCAGCGCCCGCGCCCGTCGCGATCGCTGACTCATCGAAAGGACCGAAAGGCATGGAACTGGCGACGTTTGGCGCGGGGTGCTTCTGGGGTGTCGAACACATTCTCCGTCAACAGGCCGGCGTCATCGACGCCATCTCCGGCTACAGCGGCGGCAAGTCCGCGAATCCGACGTACGAAGAAGTGTGCTCCGGACGCTCGGGCCATGTTGAGGTCGTGCAGGTGACGTTTGACCCAACCAAGATCACCTATGACCAGCTCCTGAGCATCTTCTTCCGCCTGCACAACCCCACCCAAGTCAACGGCCAAGGCCCCGACATAGGTGAGCAGTACCGCAGCGTGATCTTCTATCAGTCTGAGGCCCAGAAGGCGTCGGCGGAGAAGCTCATCGCCGACCTGACCGCGGCCAAGAAGTTCAAGCGCCCCATCGCGACCGCCGTCGAGCCCTTCGCCAAGTTCTGGCCGGCCGAGGAGTATCACCAGAAGTACTATCAGCGCAAGGGCACCGAGCCCTATTGCCACGCCCTTCGCGACGACTATTGAAGTCGGAGCCGACCGAGCCGCAGAGCGCAACGCGCACCGCCGAGAAGCTCGAAAAAACCCCATCAAAACCCTGACAAGCCCGGCAAAGCCGGGCTTTTTTGTTCATCCCGGCTTCTCAGCAGATGCCCCGAGTCAGAAAATCTGTATGCTTCCATCACTTCACCCCACGGCACACCCGTCGCCTGGGGCACCGCCACGGCGTTCTGTCGTCGCGGGCCTGTGAAGGTTTGTTGATCGCCCCGCGCTCTGCGTCGCGATCGTCAGGAGCACGGCCATGTCGAAACTTCGCGCGTTCACGCTGATCGAGTTGCTCGTGGTCATCGCCATCATCGCACTGCTGATCGGCATCCTGTTGCCGGCACTCGGCAAAGCCCGCGACACTGCCAAGGCCACGATCTGCACGACCAACCTGCGCCAGGTTGGCATCGCGTTTAACACGTACGCCAACGACAACAAGGAGCAGGGCTGGGAGACCGGCAGCGGAGCGCCGATTTTCAGGTTCTGGTACGCCGCGCCGCGGAACCAGCTGCAGCCAGCCAGCGCGGCAAACCCGATCCAGCTCGGGCCGGCGCTGCGGTATCTGAACCTGTCTGATAAGCCGCTGGAGTGCCCGACCAACAAGCGCCAGACCGCGACGAAGACCACGAGCAACTCCAACGACCCGATGTGGAACGACCCGCAGAACTCGGTGCAGAAAGTGTTGTGGGACGAGTATCTGTCGTCGCGTGCGTTGAACTTTGATTACACGATTGCGTCAGGCGCCAGCGGCCTGCCGCTGTACACGCAGACGCGCGTCGCCTGGGACAACCGCAGCAGCACGCTGACGGTTCAGGCCCTCCGCCAGGCGCCGACTGCGACCTCCGCGGTCTACTTCACCTCGATCCCGATCTACTTCGAAGAAGACACCGAGTGGTGGAACGGCAAGAGCGTCGACGGCCTCTTCAGCAACTGGGACCAGATCGCCACGCGACACTTTCGCAAGGGCAACATCCTGTTCCTCGGCGGCCACGTCGAGTCCTTCGAGCCCTCACGCGGCCCGGACCCCATGACCCAGAACGACGTCGGCGATTTCACCGGCAACGACATCTGGGCCAGCAAAGGCGGTCGCTGGTTCCAATACGCCCCATCCTGGCCGGCGACGCCAAGACCGTATGGCTGGGCGAAGAACCCGCGGCAGTGAGGTGGCGTGAGGCGTGAGTTCCGAGTCGTGAGTCGCGAGTGGGGAACGGGGCCATCCGACCAAAAACACAGCGACCCGGCGCATCGCGCCGGGTCGCCTGTGACTTTACTCTTGACGAAGTCTGACGAACTCAGCCCTTCTTCTTCTCGCCCTTGTCGCTCTTGTCACTCTTCTCGCCCTTCTCTTCCTTCGCGTCCGCGGCTTTGCCCTTGGTGTAGGTGATCTCCATGATCTTCATTTCCATCATCTTCCCATCCGGGCCGGGCATGCTGAAGTAGAACTCCTGGCGGTGCTTGTCCTTGCTCTCGATGGTCATGACCTCGCGGAAGTCCTTGGGCTGCCCGTCGGTCGGGTCGCTGAACTTGCCCTTAAGCGTGAGGACCTTGCCGTCTTTGTCGGGGTTGCCCTTCATGACCAGGATCGAGCTGCTCATGGAGTCGTACCAGACGCTCTCGAACTGCTTCTCGACGTTGTTGTAGCCCATGACGCCGCCGCCGTAGAAGAACTTGCCCTTGCTGCGACCCTTGAAGTCGATCTCCATGAAGCGCCCGCCGAAGACGAGCTTGTTCTCGCAGGTGCCCTTGGACTCGGTCCATTGGCCGTCCATGCCCATTTCTTTGGACACCGTGGTCCACTCGCCCTCGAACTGCTTCATCCACTCGTGCATCGGGCCCGGCTTGGCGGCCTCTTCCATCTTCTGAGCCTGAGCCTTCTGCTCGGCTTCAGACGGCATTCCGGGCATCGCGGGCTTCTCAGTCTTGGCCGGCTTCTCGCCCTGCTTCGGCGCCGGTGCCGCCGGTGCTTTGCCCTTGTCATCGGCAAAGCTCATCGCCACCGGACACGCCAGCGCACACATCGCCACGATCGAGAACAGCTTCTTCATACGTCATACTCCAATGTCAACACCTCGCGCCACCTCGCCGGGCCGACGCCGAGCGACACGCTCGGCAGAACACATCACTCGGGGACCGCTTCGACCAGCAAGGCCGGCACGCAGATCCAGAGTCTATCAGATATTTGGAAACTGTGCGGGTCATCCACAAACGTGGTACTGCGGGTAAGATGATCCACCGAGATCCGGGGGCCGCGACGGAACGCCAATCCAACGCCGACCGCAAGACGAAGCCTCTGCGGTCTTCCCGTTTTGTTCACCGAGCCTCATTCGTTCCGGTCGCACGGCCCGAGACGCACGCATGCACAGCAACACCTCGTTCAACCTTCGCGGCCTGATCGACTCCTCCGCGAACCGAGTCCTGGACCTCCACAGCGACTTCGTCAACCCGCAGTACGCCAAGGTCCTTCGCACCATCGGCTTTGATGTGAACTACGCCCGCGCCGAGGGCGCGTATCTCTATGACGACAAGGGCCAGCAGTACATCGACTGCCTCGGCGGCTACGCGGTCTTCCCGCTCGGGCGCAACAGCCCGGAGATTCAGGACGCGATCAAGCAGGCGATGGACCTGCAACTGCCCAACCTGCCGGGCATCGGGCCCTTCAAGCTCGCGGGCCTGCTCGCACAGCGCCTGCTCGAGCTTGCACCGGGCAACTTCGGCAAGGTGTTCTTCGCCACCGGCGGCGCTGAGGCGGTGGACGCCGCGATCAAGATGGCCCGCATCTACACGGCTCGCCAAGGACTGATCTACTGCCATCGCGGGTACCACGGCCTGACCATGGGCGCGCTCTCGGTCACCGGCAACGCCGAGTTCCGCGAGGGCTTTGGCGATTTGCTCGCCTCGACCGTCGAGATCCCGTTCAACGATCTCAGCGCGCTGGAGCGGGAGCTTTCGACGGGGCGGCACGCCGCGTTCATCGTGGAGCCGATCCAGGGCAAGGGCGTGAACATGCCCAGCGAGAACTACCTGCGCGAGGCGTCGATGCTCTGCAAGAAGCACGGTACGGTGCCGATCGCCGACGAGATCCAGGTCGGCATCGGGCGCACGGGCAAGTGGTTCGCCAGCCAGCACTTCGGCTGCGGGCGTCCAGAAGATGGCGGCTCATGGCAGCCGGACATCTTCGTCGTCGCCAAGGCGCTCTCGGGCGGCTACGTACCGGTGTCGGCGGTCATCGCGCGCGACGAGATCCACCGGGCGGTGTTCTCATCCATGGGCAACTGCAGCAAGATGCAGAACACGTTCTCGATGAACGATCTGTCGATGACCGTCGGGCTCGCGACGCTGCACTACATGCGCGAGCGCCAGACCTGCGAGCATGTCACCCGCGTGGGCAACTACCTCGTCGCCGGGCTGCGCGATCGCCTCCGGCAGTTCGAGATGTTCAAGGAAGTTCGGGGCCATGGCCTCATGATCGCCGTGGAGTTCCAGCGCCCGCAGAGCCTCGGCCTGCGGCTGGGCTGGGACATGGTTCACAAGCTCGACGAGAGCCTCTTCTGCCAGGCGATCCTGATGCCGATGCTCACGGATCATCGCGTGCTGGCGCAGGTGGCGGGCCATCGGCTGGACGTGATCAAGCTCATCCCGCCGCTGACGCTGAGCGAGGCGGACTGCGACAAGATCATCCGCGCGTTCGAGGCGACCGTGGCGGCGTGCCACAGCCTCGCTGGCCCGATGTGGGCGGTGGGCAAGAAGCTTGCAGCCGCGAAGATGCGCACTGCCAACGTGTGAGCCGACAGCAATCAGCCTTCAGCCTTCAGCCTTCAGCCTTCAGCCTTCAGCTCTTGAAGTTTGAAGGCTCACGCCGCCTTGTTCTCGCCAGAGCCGTCTCCACTCGACTTGCCCCCGCCCGAGCGCATCTGGTCATAGCGCTCGCGCTTGCTCGGGTCCTTGAGCATCGTGTACGCCTTGGTCAGCTTTGAGAACTTCTCCGCGGCGTCCGGCGCGGGATTGCGGTCCGGGTGCAGCTTCTGGGCCATCGCGCGATACGCGTCCTGCAGTTGCTCCGCCGTCGCACTCGGGCTGACGCCGAAGAGCTCGTACAGATCCTCGCAGAGCAGCCGCTGCTCAAGGATCGATCGCGATTCGCCCGTGCCAGTTTCGGCCTTGGCCTTCATGCTTTGGCTTGCGCCCGACCGGCGCGGGCCCGGCTGCTGGCCGACATCGGCGAAGCCGTGCTGAGCAAGCGCCTCCACCGCCGCCGTGACTTCCGGCGAGAGATCCGCGAACTGGAACCCCGCCGCCCAGCAGCCCTGCTTGTCGGCGACGATCCACGCGACCTTCGCTGTGACGATCACTTGCTGAAACTGCGTGCTCAGCCGCATCGAGACCTTCTGCCCGATCTCCAGCGGCGGCTTCCGCTGCGAGACCACTTTCATCCCCGATGACGAGAGATCGACAACATCACCAAACGGCGTCGCAAAGCCGTGCGGTCGATAGCGACGAGCCCGCGCCTTCTGCTCACGCGCAGGCTTGCGAAAGAGCTGGGTGATCGTGGCGAAGATCGACATGTCTCCACTATCGGGCACTGGGCACCCGGTGGCTACCCGAGGGGTCCCTGAAATGAAAGCCCCTGCGTCCGAGAACCGCCGCTCGCGCCCGCCGATGCTGCGCAGCCTGCCACCGTCAACGCCTCACGGCACCGTAAAGCCGCCATCCACGAGCAAGTCCGTGCCCGTGATGAACGAAGCGTCATCCGAGAGCAGGAAGAGCACCGCCGCCGCCACCTCCGCGGAACTACCGATCCGCCCAATCGGGTGCAGCGTCGCCATGTAGTTCTTCGCGTCATTGTTCCCGCCGACAAACCGATCGAACATGTCGGTCTCGATCACTGCGGGGCTCACAGCGTTGATGCGGATCTTCTGCTTGGCCACTTCCATCGCGGCACTCTTGGTCAGACCAAGCACCGCGTGCTTGCTGGCAACATACACGCCCGCGCCAGCCATGCCCACCCGCCCGGCGACCGACGCGGTGTTGACGATCGAGCCGCCGCCGCCGGCCAGCATCGCCGGGATCTCGTGCTTCATGCTCAACATCACGCCCAGCACGTTGATATCAAACACCTGCCGATACACCTCCGCGCTCGCCTCGGTCGTCGGCCCGAGCGCG